>JBILPR010000195.1:0-8300 GCA_044373795.1 Algoriphagus sp.
AAAGCGCCTCCATCCGTATAGATCTTTTTGACCAGGTTGGCGTTCATATTCCAGCTTTGCTCGGGTTTCAGTACCTCGGTGAAAATTACCTCTCTCGCTCCTGTCAGCGCTGCGTGATCTTCGGTGAAAACATTGGCTACCCGAAACCCATTTCCTGCAGAAAGCCTGAAAACCGTGCTTTTGTCAACCGAAGAAATCTTGTAATTAACCCGTGGGGAAAAAATTGTTCCGTGAAGAGAATTGTAATCAACTCTTGCTCCCAAAAGCAAGCTTTGAGTTTCTGAGAGTTTGACTTCATCCTGAAGAAAAACTCCCGGCAAATGAGTAATTGAAGGCTGATTTAATCCTCCGGATTGGTGTAAGGTTGCCGGAGTATTGTCGTCGTAAAAAGTATATCGATAGGCCAATCCAAGCAGCAGGCTATGTTTTTGGAGAGTTTTCGCCCAAGTGAATTGTCCAAAACCAACGTACTGATCCGCCAGATAAATTGTAGTTCCATAGACAGAGTTCTGATTGTGCCCATTGGCAGAAAACTGGAAATTGATGTTCTCCGTACCTGGCAATTGCCAAGTTCCGAAAGTTTCCCATCGACTCGTATAAATGCTTTCCCCGTAAACTTCATTTCCACCCCGAAATTCCGAAGTCCAGTTCATCTCTCCACCCCAGCGATTCTCATACACATACCGCCCAGCCAGATTAAACACTTTATTCTCAGGTCGAATGAAGTTCAATTTTTGAAAAACTGAAATCCTTTTTGCCAGAGTCAGATCTGTAAATCCATCAGCATTATTGTCAACAGGATTATCGTAATAAAAACCGCTAAGACCGGTCAATGACTGAACATGTTTCCCCCAATCGGATCGTATTCCCAGATCCAGATTGACTTCGCCCCAACCGGTTCCAAACCCATCAATGGACAGTTTGGGAGCTGTTTCAGGCTTTTTGGTTATTACATTAATCAGACCGCCAACTGCTTCCGAACCATAAAGTGTGGATGCAGGACCTTTGACCACTTCTATCCGATCGATCAGCGCCTGCGGAATTCCGGTCAATCCGTAAACCGTTGCTAATCCACTTACAATCGGCATTCCGTCAATCAGCACCATGGTATAGGGACCTTCCAAACCATTAATATGGATGTCACCCGTGTTGCAGACATTACAATTGATTTGAGGGCGAACTCCATTCACATTTTGAAGGGATTCGAAAATGGAAGGAGTCGGATTGGCCCGAAAAAAATCTGCTTTATACACTTCCACCGGAACCGGACTGTCAAGCTTCGAAACCTCCTGCATCGTGCCGCTTATAACCACTTCGTCCAAACCTCCATCCATTTCACTTAGACTGAAAATCAATTCTGAATTAGTCTCAAGAGGGATTTTAATGGTTTTTTGATCGGTTTGAAAACCAATCATCGAAGCCTGAATTGTGTAAGTCCCTGCTTGATCTATGGGAATTGAAAAAACGCCAATGGCATCCGTCACGGCTCCTTTTGCAGTTCCTTTGATCAAAACATTTGCAAACTCCAGCGGCTGGGAACCAGTTAAAACCTTTCCCGAGATTTTGAAGGATTGAGCAAATCCCTGAAAACCTGCAAAGAACAAGAGAAAGATTGAAAAAATGATTCGGCGCATGTATTTATTAGATACGACAAAAGTATATTGTTAGATTCATCTAACATAATTGTTTTCAATAAATTTCTTAGATATTTGAAAACTCAAGGAATTAAAAATGGCATCACAAACGGAGGAAAACTACCTGAAATCACTTTTTAACCTGGCCAACCCACAAGGGGAAGTCAACATCTCGGATCTTGCCAATCAGATGCAAGTCAGCATGCCCACCGTCAATAGCATGGTGAAGACTTTGCAGAAAAGCGGTTGGCTGATTTATGAAAAATATAAGCCTGTCACGCTTACACCCAAAGGCCAAAAAGAAGCGGCTTTGATCATCCGAAAGCATCGCTTAACTGAAATGTTTTTGGTGAATAAAATGGGATTTGGCTGGGAGGAAGTTCATGAAATCGCCGAACAGATTGAGCATATTCATGCCCCAAAACTCTTTGAAAGAATGGATGAAATGATGAGCTTCCCAACCATCGATCCACATGGATCCCCAATTCCGGACAAACAAGGCAGAGTACAGGAAATCAATTACTTATCACTTTCGAAAATCAAACCTTTACAGACCGTAATCCTTGCTGCATTGGCTAATTCCTCAATAGAATTTTTAGAGTTTTTGAATAGCCGGAATTTGAGCTTGGGAACCGAATTGCGTGTTCTTTCCAAAGAGGCCTATGACCAAAGCATAGTAGTCAGCTACCTCAATCACCCGGGTGAAACACTTAGTGAAAAAGTCTGCGAAAAACTGCTCGTCCGGATTTTAGATGTGTGATTTAGGATGTATGATTTTTGTCTAATCCCTTCCTGAAAACTCTTTTAGCTGATTAACCAGTCCATCGCCTGAGCTTGGCCTGTTGATTCCATCACGTATAAGTTTCCCTTCTTTGGTAATGATCATGTAAGTAGGAAAACCTGAGATACCAACTTCTTTGTCAAAGTTTTGATATTGAGTATTATCCAGAAAATAGTTGTCACCGGTTAGTTCATGCTTTTTAACCATCGTATCAAATGACTTTCTGGAAGACTCAGCGCAGAGATAGACAAAAACCACATCCTCAAGGTTATTTTCTTTGATTTCTTTCATATGTCCAAACTCAGAAATACAAGGCCCACACCATGTCGCCCAAACATCTACATAGACTACTTTATTTTTGTATTTCTCCTTCAGTTGGAAAAGGATATTGTTTTCCGACTCAGTGATATTCACCCCTTCGACAAACTTTTTGTTTTTAAGTATCTCAAAGTCAGCAATACCTTGGGCAATATTGGCTTCCACCTCAGGTTGAAGTTTTAAACTTTTGAGGTCTTCCAAAATAAATCCAGGAACATCCATCCCAATATTCAGGAAATTTTGATCTATGAAAATAGATACAACTGCAGATTTATTGATCAGACCGAAATCCTCAATCTTAGGCAACATATAATCCCACCTTGATTTGACGGAAATCTCCATAATTTCTTCCGAAAAATCTTTGACTATAACCTCCATGCCTTCGTCAAATTTAAAGTTTCCCAAACTATTTTCTCTTCCTTCTTCCCGCAATTTCCAAGCTTCTACTTTTGCTACTGAGGAGTCGGGTAAATTTTTGCTTTTCAAAAAATCGTACAAACCTCTCAGATACAAATCGGCAATTTCCTTGGTTTCCTTCGGAGTCATAGGCATTGCAAAGTCACGAATCAACCTTCCGTAATCCTCAGTCATCAACTCTTGTTTTTCATTAGAAATAAGTGCGAGTGTTTTGGAATTATATTCATCTGATACATCTACAGGCATTATTATGCCTCCGTTCTTCCTCAAATTATGC
This sequence comes from Algoriphagus sp., assembly GCA_044373795.1. GTDB lineage: Bacteria > Bacteroidota > Bacteroidia > Cytophagales > Cyclobacteriaceae > Algoriphagus. The sequence goes on from JBILPR010000195.1 coordinate 3,428, forward strand.
ATCCAAATGTACCTTTTCAAATCGCTGGCTGCATTGATTCTTGCATTGCGATAACTAAAATCCTTAACAAGTGAACTTGCCGGAAGTGAGTCAAAATAGAGATCAAAAAACTTGGTGTGTTTTTTCAATAAATCCAATCGATAGACCATGTAAGCATCAGAATCCAAAGTCTTTTGAAGACTATCGTTCACCAAATAATCCCTCATTTTCATAAACTCCGGATTCAACAAACTAAATTCCTCATTTTCAAAAGCCAAATCCCCCATAAAGTCTATTCTTTTTACCTCATACCAGGATTGAATCCCGGATGAAAAAGATGCCTCATCGATTACCATCGCCTGCTTTCCGCCCGGTTTAGCCAAGTAAGTAAAAAAAGCAGAACCCACCATTATCATCACTTTTTGAGGGTTTTGTAATGGGTAAGTCACATTAAAAAGTCCATTTTCCTCCACGATGCCCACAAACTTTTTTTGTTCTTCTGCAAACGGATCATTGTAAATAATCGAAACTGTCAAGGGCATGGTATCTTTTGGAATAATCATTCCCTGAAGGACAACCTGATCATTTTTAAAAAAGTCATTTTCTACATTGGCAGAACCAACGGTTCTTTTTGAAATGTCTGTTTTTCTACTTTTTTGAATGGGATAAGAAATTCCATTGTAGACCAGAGTCTTGGTTCCATTGGTATTTTCGATGGCTATTTTGATTTCTTTCTCAGGAGTCTTCAAGTTCAAAACGCCATCGGTAAAACTTACAAAATCCCAAATATTACCGTCGAAAAGGGCAAAATCATCTTTTACCATCAACTTCAATTCGTTGGAACCATCAGTAGAATACCAATTACCCTGGATTTCTTCAACAGTAACTTGTTGAGCAAAAAGTGGTTGAAAAAATAGAAAAGCGATAAAAACTAGTTGCTTCCGGACGATAAAAGAGAATTGGTTTAGATCCATCAACTAATAAACCTAATTATTTTACTTAATTCACTAGTATAACTGTTAAATAATCTGAAAATGCGATTTATGTATTAAACTTCTCCTTACGAAAAATTCTAATTGCTGAAAAATGAAATCCTTCTTGCCGTCTTTAACATTTATATTTCGATTTAAAAAAGATCAATACTCAAGAGAAAGGCAAGTATTCCAAAAATCTTATGTCTTAAATCTGATATCATAAATCCGAAATCAAGGCTTCCACCCCCGATTTGACTTTTTATCCGCATTGGATTTCTTCTCTTTTAATCGCCTTTCAATTGCACCTTTTCCTGGTTTGGTAGCTTTCCGGATCTTTTTTCGTTCAAAAGCTTTGCGCAGCAAGTCTCCAAACTTCTTGATCACCAACTCCTTATTCTGAATCTGGGAGCGCTTTTCCTGAGATTGTAGATTCAGAAAACCCTCCTGATCTATTTTATTTGGCATTTTTTGATTCAGAATCAGTTTTTCTTCCTCGGATAAAAAAGCAGAATTATTGACATCAAAACTGAGCTGAACCTTCGTCTCAACCTTGTTTACATTTTGACCTCCCGGTCCTCCGCTTCTGGCAGTTTGAAACTGGAGTTCGGACAAAAAAACTCCTTCGGAAAGACGCTGATTAATGGATTTGGGGAAAGACATTGGAAAGAAGACGCAAGTTTCAAATTGAAAACCGAGCCGTCAATTAAAAGTTTGTGATTTTGAATAGTTCCAAGTAAAAGTACGAGGTACAGTGTATTAATATGTCAATTCGGGCAACACAAATCAAATCTTGGATGTCCGATAAAATCCGAAAATCTCTTTATTGAAAAGCGTTTGATCAAAAAGAACGCGCCGAAGCTCGTTCTTGGTGTTAAGATCCAATTCTTAGAGAACTCGGTTTCTGAGCTTGAGCTCTCCGAAGAATTTTCGAAAATTATGCTTCTTCAATGCTTTCAACACCGGTTTCCCAATGCCTGCTTGCTTTTTTCTCACCCGTGGCATGCTTGTCGGTCAATCTTTCCTCGATTGAATCTTTGGTTCTCTCGGTGGCCTTTCTTGGTTTTTTTGGCTCAAAGGTCTTCAAAAGTAAATCCTTGAATTTCCTGATCACAATTTCCTTGTTTTCAAGCTGAGAGCGCCTCTCTTGTGCGGATAAGTAGAGCATGCCTTCCTGATTAATTTTCTTGGGAAGCTTTTTGAAGATGGTTATTTTCTCATCATCGGTCAGATAAACTGAGTTCTGAATATCAAATAGCAGTTGAACTTTTGACTGAATTTTATTTGTGGTTTGGCCTCCGGGTCCGCTACTGAGAGCAGTGTGGAAATGAAGCTCGTGTAAGAGGTCTCCCTCTGTGATTCGGAGATTTATTGGCTTTTCCATGTGGCTGGTTGTTAAAGTTAACTATACCTAAAATACAAAAAAATCAGAGTTCAAAAACTATCATTTATCATCCTTTTCTATGATTAATCGCTTAAAATCATTCTGAAAAGATGCTTAAGAGACTCGATTAATTCCGAAAAATTGATTTCAAGCTAAGGGTGTTTAATTTCTTACAGGCTCCACTTTATATCCTGCATTGCGAAGCAAAATGATAATTCCATTTTCCCCGGCAAGGTGACCTCCTCCCACTGCGAAAAACACCGATGAATTCTTCATCGCTATATTCATCTCAGAAACCCAGTTTCGGTTCCGATTGTCCAGCATGATGTCCTGGTACTCCTCCATCGTGTCCGAATTTTTTATCAATCCGTATAGCCTGTCCAAATCCTCAGAAAGATAAGTCTCTAACATCATTTCAAACTCTTCCCCAGACTCATTGCTCTTGACCATTTTGGCCAACTCAATCAACTGCAACTCTGTAGGAATCTGGTCAAAAATCCCCATTTGATATTCAACAGTTTCCAAACCTTTGATTGGCTTCTTTTGCTCGGTTGCCAAACTTGTAAAAAACTCCTCGTAACTCACCACTTCCACACAAGGAAGCTGTTTTAGCATTACCATGGAGGTTAAAACAAAAGGCTTTAAAACCCCAAGTTGTGCCAATCCGGCTCCGTAAGATTCGAGCAAAAACTCGTTCAGGGCTTTTGCATCTTCCTCATCCATATCTTCCTGAATATTCTTCATTCCGGGGTTTATGGAAATTGCAGCCATCTTTTGTTGCAAATCCGGATCAGACATGTCCAGTTCCATGACCAATTGATCGGTGGATTGAAAAGCATTTTTGATCCGATCATCCATCAGAAACTGGTCAGCGCAGATGATATGAATCGTCCCAAACAAAAAAGATTCTTCAGTCAATCCATTTCCTGATATTTTCCAAAGCAATGAGCTTTGATCATTCGACTGAGCCTTCACCGGTAATGTTACCCACATCACCAGCATCAGGACAATTCCCATTCTTTTCAGGAGTTTTATCTTCATTTTTTCCTCTGTTTTAAAATTCATTTTTTTCAAAAATCCACTTTCCTGGTCGCTAAATCAACAGATTCAGGAAAGTAACAAGGAAACCAGAGATCTTGATTTTTTCATTTCAAAATCAAATTCAAACTCATTTTCTACCAATCAAACTTCTTAACAGAATATCAGGCTGATTTATGCGCAAGCAATGAAAATTTATGCTAAGTTGAAGACTTAAAGGCTTATTACACCTATTTCCAAACCCAAAACACCATGAAATCGAGCATGACGAAATCGTCACACAATGGAATGACTATCAGTAAGTCGAGATTCCATCTGACAATTCAAAAACAAATTAAAAACAGATGAAAAACAGAAGAGAATTTTTGATAAAATCAGCATTAGGCGCCACCGGATTGGCTTTAGCTCCTTCCTGGCTACAGGGTGCTCCCTCGATCATCAAATCCTGGAACAAACCTGATTCCTTGATCAATGGCGTACAAATCGGATGCATTACGTATTCCTTCAGATCCCTGCCTGATCAAAGTGCGGAGGCAACTCTTCAATACGTGAAAGATTGTGGAATCAGTGCAATTGAACTTATGGGAGATCCTGCGGAAACATTTGCAGGAATGCCTGCTTCTACAATCAATCGATCAAGAATGTTTCAATTGGGTGGCAAGCAGCGAAGAGGTGAAGAACTCACCGATACTGAAAAAGCTGAATTAGCTGATATGAGTGCACAAGCCGCTGCCCACAATAAAGTGGTCGCAGAATGGAGAGCGACTGTGGATATGAAGAAATTTGAAGAAGTGAGAAAAATGTACAAAGACGGTGGCGTGAGCATCTATGCTTTCAAGCCAAATGCCTTTGGAAAAAATAATACTGATGCGGAAATTGGCTACGGAATGAAAGCTGCGAAAGCACTCGGCGCAACTCATGTGACGTTGGAGCATCCTTCTGACGATGCACATACGCTGAAGCTGGGCAAAATGGGTGAGCAACACGGAATGTCCGTTGGCTACCATGGTCACGAACAGGAAACCTTCACTTTCTGGGATACTGCGCTGGCGCAAAGCCCAAAAAATGCGCTAAACCTGGATTCAGGTCACTACATCGCTGCAGGTCACACGGACCTTATTCCGTTGATTGAAAAGCAACACTCCAGAATCCTGAGCATGCACACTAAGGATCGTCAAACTCCGGCAAACGGAAAAGGCAATTTGGCTTGGGGAACAGGCGATACGCCGATCAAAGAAATGCTGCAGTTGATGAGCAAAAACAAGTATAAGTTTCCTGCGACCATCGAACTTGAATACCAGGTTCCGGAAGGATCAGATGCAATAAAGGAAGTTCAGAAATGCGTAGAATTTTGCCAGAAAGCATTGGCTTAATTCTTCAAGACATCAAAAAATGCAAAGCGGCAGTTTCACAACTGCCGCTTTTTTTGTTTAAGGTTTTTTGACCACTTCTGCCATTGTCGTGATGGACCGTTCCAAGATAGGAACCATCTCTGCTCTGA
>JBILPR010000517.1:0-2615 GCA_044373795.1 Algoriphagus sp.
CTGATCGCTTCGATCGGCAATCAATGTTAGTTGCAGCATAGGCTTCTTTCCCCAAAGTAAATAAAAGCCCAAATCTCCCCGCTCATTCGTCTTTCCATTGATCAGAAACCGCAAAAAACTTGGCAGCCATATAATGTATCGATTGGCGACCCAAAGGGCAGAATGCCGATTTTTATTGGGCATTCTCTGAATACTTCTTACCGTATTCTTGACGCCTTTGACATGATGAAAGGTTGGCAAAACCGGTTTTTCCTTTGAATGAAGCGCCTCATCCACCGATTCTTCGTAATTGAGATAGTCGATCTCCTTTTCCCGAAATCTAAGTTCGGGGGAAACCGTGAGTGTATGCTTCAAACTTTCGACAAGCGGTGAAACCAACTGGGGCGGACTATCCCCAAACAAGCCCACCCAAAACTTGGAAAGTCCGAGAGAGAATACCGGAACTGAGAAAACCAGACGCTTTTTCCCCATCACCTTCGCAGTCCTCTCAAGCATCGCCCGATAAGACATCACTTCCGGGCTTCCTATTTCAATGGCTTTCCCATAGACGTTTTTATTGCCAATACAGGTATCAAGGATGTCCAGCGTATCTCTGAGCGAAATCGGCTGAGTCATGGATTCGGTCCACTTCGGACACATCAGCACAGGGAGTCGCCTGACCAGGTTTTTGATCATATCAAAAGAAGATCCTCCAGGACCCACAATGATCGAAGCCCTCAAAGCTGTAAGTTTCGCCTTTCTGGAACCCAGCGTTTGCTCTACTTCCAGCCTGCTCAATAAGTGTCGGGAAAGTTTTTCTTCCGGTTCATCCGGCAATAATCCCCCCAGATAAATGATCTGCTTGACATTATTGATCGCGGCCGCCCGACTGAAATTATCAGCCAAAAGCAAATCTGTGTCCTCAAAACTCCCCTGATTTAATCGGGTAGAGGCATTCATCGAGTGAACCAAATAAATGGCTACATCCACTCCTTTTAAAGCATCCAGTGTGCTCGTAATCGAGTAAAGCTCCACCTGCCTCCAGGTCACTGCCGGATTTGGATTTTCCTTCACTTGTTGCCTGCTCAGGGCAACGATGTTATACTTGTCGCTGAATTTATGGATGAACCATCGACCAATATATCCTCCTGCTCCAGCAATGGCTACAGTTAGTTTCTTTTCGGAAGTGGTTTGAGAGAGTTGGGTCATTTTTAAAAATAGATTTCTTTGTTAACAAAGTAAAATCACTTGCTGTTCAACCTGTTTGGTTAGGATTGTAATGATCAGCCGATTGTTGGCATATGGGTGAAATAAACCAAACATAGCTGCATTTTGTCCTGCTTCTCAGGATACTGGACTTTTTTTTTAAAAAAAACCACAAAGTCAATAAAGGCCAAGATTGCTCCTGATGGCTCAGCGCTTTTAAAGCTCCCGCAAAGGCGCAGAAATCTCTTTTGGAATCAGGCGGTTGGCCTTTACTTAAATCTAATGTCTTAAATCTTACGTCTCAAATCATCCATCATCTGTCACTTACTCGCCATCTCCACCGCCTTAGTAGTCGTATAATATTTCACGAGCATGTTTGGCACTTCCCAATTGGGCATATTTCCGGCTTTGAAATACTCGAGGAATTTCTCCGTCACTTGTCCAAAATGTGCTTCATGTCCGTTGTGATACGAATCCGGAACCATCACCTGAATTTCTCCATTGGACATTTTCTTCAGATCAATTCCGGGATACTTTGCCTGCAGACTTTCTTTGATCGCTTTGGTCAGCTCCTTTTCGTCAGATCCCAACAGCTTTACGTAAAGTGCCGGTTTGTAATTTTCCTCTTTTCCCTGACGAATGATCAGGTTAGCTTTCGTGCCGCGCATCATGCTGTAATGTGTATCCGCCGTTCCCTCAGGAGCCTGATACTTCCAGATCACACTCACTTTTGCATGCTTGCCTTTGAGCGTGTAGTTCATTTCCCCGTTGCCGAAAACTTCCATTTTCCCGTCTTTCAGATCTTTCTTCAGAAAATCAGGAAAATCAGTTTTCCCCGTCACTCCCTGAAACTGCTCCAGCGTTAGCGGAGTGGACCAAAGTTTGGCAGCGCCCATCACCACATCTGTCGTGTCCAACACCTGACCCGGAAAAGCTTCCCATTGCACCAAATCCACCAAATGAGTGGTCACATCCACCAAGCCATTTCCTTCGATTGCCGTGTCAAAAAACCAATCCGGACGGATCAGCGGCTGACCCGAAACGTACTTGAAAAAATGGTGAACGCTCTCTTTTGTGATGGCAGGATTCTCAGGCGTCCCGTCTTCCAGCGCACCGAATATTTCCGGGATCATCGAAAGCTCCTTTTGCAAAAGCGTGGTAATCTCAAACCGCTCCGTCATGATGTCAAAGAGCAGGAGATTCTTGGATTCGGCTTCGCCAAAGGCCTTGACCAATTGCTGAAAACCCGCTGAATTGATCACCAAAGGTTTGTCGGCATAGACATGAATACCGTTGGAAATGGCCTGCCGGATGTAATCGATTTTCTGATCGTTCTTTCCAGCCACGACCATTACATTTCCGGGCTTTTGGGCGATCATCTTTTGCAAATAATCAGCACCGGTGTAGACTTCGATATTCCAAGCCGTCGG
>JBILPR010000293.1:0-5607 GCA_044373795.1 Algoriphagus sp.
CCTGCCAGGCGATTGAGGAAATCCTTCAACTCGGGACCCTCCGGCGCAAAAACATGAATGGTGGAATCAACCCCCGGATACATGCTTTTATGAATCAATCCCGCATGAAAATGCCCGGGATCAAGTGTCATGATTCTGATTTCTGAATCTGATTCAGGAGTTTCAGTCTTCATTTCTGGGCTGGAACAGGAAATTGAAAAAAGGACCATTGCGGTCCCGTAAAGTATTTTTGATGATTTCATTTGATTTTTTTTTAACCATAGAGTTCTCTGAGAATAAGGAAGACGGACCTGAGACGGAAGAAATAAGACATCAAAGACAAGACAAAAGACACAAGATTTAAGACATAAGATTTTAGATTTCTATGACCGCCCAGTGCTCTCTGCTAAATGCTAATTGCGACTGATCACTGAGACTGCCAACTTAAACTCACAACTTACTCCTTACTACTTACTACTTACTACTTACTATTTCAGACTTCTGACTTCACCCTTCTGAATTCAGCTTTCTGACTTCAGCTTTCTGACTTCATCCTTCGGTCTCCCGTCTTCCGTCTTTTAAACCTTCACATTATCCGTCCCATATGGCGCTCTTTGTGGTCGGCTCAAATGAGAATTGGCCTCAGCATCATTCACAAATTGCTCTTTGGCTGAATCCCATTCCAGTCTTCGGCCAAGCTTCATCGCCACATGGCTGACCAGACAAACGGAACAAGCACGATGGCCGATTTCCGCAGGAGAAAGCAATTCTCCTTTTCCCTGAATGGCATCGAGCCAATTGCCGTGATGTTCTTCACTTCGGATTAATTTGATTTCATCGTCGCCAATGACCGATTTCAGGATCTTTGGATCGGAGGCATCAAGTGCTTTGGCACTATTTCCCAGGGCCACAGGATCGCTGGAAGAAGCCACGTAATTTCCGCGGGAAACCCAGATCCAGCCTTCTGAACCTTCGTACCGGATTCCGTTTGGATAGCCTCCGCTGGTAAACATGTTCACGCCATTTTCATATTCGGCTTTGACCATGAAGTCGCCATGCACGTTCCAAAGACCGGATCTTGGGAACTCTGCCACCGCTTCAATGAATCTCGGGCCGGTCAACTCGGTATCCATTCCCCAAGCTGCTGAGTCAAAATGATGCTGACCCCAGCCTGTAATCATTCCGGCGCCATATTGCTCCAGTCTCAGCCAACCCGGTCTGCCGTATCCTTCCTGCGGGTGAACCCCAATCTCTGTGTAGGGAACCTCCGGAGTGGAACCCAACCACACATCGTAATTCAGGTTTTTCGGGATCGGCATCGCAGGGGCCGCCGGTCCGGATGGATCTCCGGGAAGTCCGATTCTCACGGTATGAAGTTTTCCGATTCGGCCATTTCTTACCAGTTCAGCCGCAATTCGGAATTGCTCGCTGGATCGCTGCTGAGTGCCAAGCTGGAGGATTATTCCTGTTTTTTTGACGGTTTCTACCAGCTGACGACCTTCCTTGATGGTCAGGGAAGTTGGTTTCTGCACATAGACATGCTTTCCAGCAAGGGCAGCTTCCATCGCAGGTTGGGAGTGCCAATGGTCGGGAGTACTGATTATGACTGCGTCAATATCTTTATTGAGAAGCATTTCCTTGTAGTCGCCATATTGCTTCACATCGAGGTATGTGCTGCCCATTTTTTTGGTGTAATAATTCTCCACATGCTGCTTTCCTTCCAGCATTCGCTTGCTGTCAACGTCTGAAACCGCTATGATTCGTGCGATGTCATGCTGCCAGGTTCCCGGCAAATCATGATCCCGGGCTATACGACCGCAACCGATCTGACCGATGTTGATTTTATTGCTTGGAGCATTTTTGCCAAAAACTGAAGCAGGTACGATCGTCGGGAATCCAAAAGCCGCTGTGGCCAAAGTCGTGGTTTTTATAAAGTTTCTTCTTTTCATAATTAGAAGGTTAATGGGTTAAATGTCATATAATACTCTGTATATACTTTTTTCTGCCAGTAGGCGAATGACCTCTTAAAATTCGGCTGGAAGACCGAAGACTGATGTCGGATGACCGATGCCGGATGACCGTTAACCGTTTAACGTTGACCAGCAGTCGACGGTCGACCGTGGACTGTTGACAAAACTATTTCACAAATGCCTTCCAATACGCCTCCGCTTCCTCGGCAGTCAAGTCTCCATCGAAGACAATCATTCGGTATTTCAAGGTATTTCGCTCATTTGGTTGGATCTCCCAGGATTCATGGCGGATCGGGCAAAACTCGATAAACACGTTCCCCTCCCCTTTGTATTGACCCAAAGGCCAGACACGAAGCGGTTCGGGATGGGATTTATTGGTATTGTGACTCAGGAAAAGTATCCCGCTTTGGCCGGAAACATCCGCGGTCTTGCCTTTCACCAGGATCCATTTTGCATTGGAACCGTCGGCATCTTTTCGGTCTTTCCCTTCCGAAGTCAGGATCGTGCTGTTATTATCGCCCCAAACTTCCGTCGCACGGAAACCAATTCCGCCTCCGTATCTGTAGTCGTCCAGCAGGATTCCTCCGGGGATTTTGGTGAAAATCGTCGTCGTGTAATCGACCATGTAGCGACCCTTATCCGCAGGTTTGACTTTGATCCGAAGGTCCTCCTCTATGGCCAATTGCTGGTTTTCCTGAGCTTTGAGGTCCATGTGATTTTGGCGAACATTCAACTCAGCTGCTCCACCGGCTTGTTTCTTTGAAAGCACATGTGAGTAATCCACCCGACCTTTCTCATCGCCCAGATTCCAAAAGTCAACCTCTCTCCCATTGATGGTGGCGCGGGTCCAGGGACCCCAAATCCCAAAGTGATGATAATGATCTGGTGGCTGAATTCTCGTCAGCACCTGACCCGAGGGGGAAGTCAACGGATGAATAAAACCTGATTTTTTGAAGGCTGCTTTTACCCCCGGAGGCACATCTGCGGTGGCTGTTTGATAGGTCAGAACCGGCTGATTACCCAAGACAAAATCTATTCCGGTGGGAGTCTGTTTGAGTTGGACTTTCTGAGCGAAGGAAAAGGTGCTTAGGAGGAGGAATAATAGAAGGAATATTATAAATGAGACGGAAGACGGGAGACGGGAGACGGAAGTACAACATGCATCGAGTTCCCCCTTCAGGGGGCTAGGGGGTGAAGACCGATGACAGAAAACCGATAACCGCTTACCGATGAACCATCCGCGGTTTCCCGCTTTCACTCGATCCAAAAATTCACTGACAGGATTGCGTGGACTACTATAATTTTTGAATGGCATGTAAAAATCAGGGTTTTGGGTTAAGGATTTCTAAGATATCGAAATCTTAAACAAAGACTAAACCTTTTGCCCGGATAACCAATGTACAGGAGTATAATCTACGCAATCGTTTTCTATGCCTGTCCGGGTTTGGCGCATGGCCAAAGCCTGAAAAAAGTAACGCTCCGAGGACAGGTGGATGCCGCGAAACTCTCTCCACAGCCTCCGAAGGCCGGGGCAAGATTATCCTGATGATGTCTTGGAAATGGGCACAAACCTTTGGTAAATTCAGGTGCTTTTGAGTTGGTCCGTGCTTGTCCGCCTACAGAGAGCCTCCTGGCGAAAAGTCAGATAGTTTCGGATCCTAGTTGGCCTGAGGGGACTTCAAACCTTGTTTTTTTGCTAAGCGAAAGGAAAGAGAATAGCCTTTTAATTAATAGGTATAGATCCGCTTTTTTGCCTGTAGATAAAAAATCAAATGAAGAAATAGGCTAAAAATTTTAGGTCAGGCTCTCTTCGGTCTTCGGTCTTCCAGCCTAATTTCAATAGAAAATTCATTTCGTGTCAGAATAACATTTATACTTTAACCCCAATCTATCTTTTGTGAAAATAGATTCGAACAAAAAAGGGACCGATCTTGAAAAGGATTTCTTTTCCTACGAAGTTCCGTTTGAGGAACGAGCCGCCGTGTTCAATCAGCTGTTTTTCCACTACAAAAAAGACTGGGAAAGGTCATTTTTGCTGATGCTCTTTCTGAGTGTGGGACTAGCTTCGCTCGGACTTTCTGAAAATTCATCCGCCACCATCATCGGTGCAATGATTATCGCGCCTCTGGGTCAACCCATTGTAGCTTTTGGCGGCGCCATTGCCTTAGGTTGGCGAATCCAATCCATCAGAATGATCGGAATCGTAATCCTCGGAGCCATTTGTTCCATCGCAATGGCTTACCTCATCGGGTTTACGCTACCCGATATCACTCCGAATCAGCAGATTCTGATCCGAACTTCGCCTGATTTGCGGGACCTGGGCATAGCTGTTCTGGCAGGTGCGGCAGGTGCTTATGGGTATTACCGAAGTGAATATTCCACCATCCTATCGGGAGTTGCAATTGCAGTAGCGCTGGTCCCTCCGCTTTGCGCATGCGGATTGATGCTGCAACAGGGACATCTCATTTTAGCAACCGGGAGTTTATTATTGTTTGTCACCAATCTTATAGGAATCACTTTTTCAGCTATTCTGATCTTTTTCTTACTGGGGATAAAAAACAGCAAAACCCGCAAGCGATTTTACAAAGGCACCGCTGCTATGATCCTCCTGGGCGCTACCATTATCTTACCGCTGGCATGGAACTACCAAAATTTCAATTCAGGAATTCTGTTTTACAGTTCCATCTATGACAAGGCGGGGACAGTTTGCAAACTCTCCAATAACTCCCCTGTGATCAAGAATCTATCCATTCAGGGAACAGCGGTTCTTATTACAATCCAACCGTTTCCAAAGGATGAAGCAGAAGAACTCAGACTAAAATCAGAATTGGAGCGGGTGACCGGGTTGCAGGTTTTTCTTAAAAATTCTGCCGGACAATAGGGTGAAAGATAAAAGACCGAAGACGGGAGACGGAAGTAGCACAAGCATGGAATTCCCCCTTCAGGGGGCTAGGGAGTGAAAACAGTAGACAGAAGTACTCTTTCAAATAATTTAATAACCTGATTACCGGTATTCCTATAATATCTTTTTGAAAATCATCGAAAAATCAGGTTATTGAATGAGAATTTCTAAGTTGTCGAAATCCAAAAAAGCCCAACCCTTCTACCCACATAACCTATGAAGCGGAGTATTTTCTACGCAATCGTTTTCTTTGCCAGTTTTGGAATGGCCTGTGGCCAAGGCCTGAAAGAAGTACCATTAGATGACGCATGGAAGGCAAAAATCAAATCCCTGGCACCGGAGAAACCTACCTTCCCAACCACCAAAAAGAAAAACATTCTGGTCTTTTCCCTTCACACAGGTTTCAACCATTGGGTGATTCCGCATGCGGAAGAGATGGTGAAAATCATCGGTGAAAAGAGCGAAGCTTTTTCCGTCACCGGAAGCAAAGACATCAGCATGTTTGAGATGAAAAATCTCAAGAAATACGATGCCGTGGTGCTTAATAATACCTGCTCCAAAGGGGATCACCGCAATCTTTTCTGGGATAAACTCCGGACAGATTCCGATGGGGACAGCGCTCTTCTGATGAAGCAAGCACTTCAACTGGAAGCCAATCTCCTGGAATACATCGAAAAAGGCGGAGGGCTTTTACTCCTTCACGGAGCGGTGACTACCCAAAACAATTCTACGGCTTTCAGCAAACTGGTGGGCGGA
>JBILPR010000027.1:0-25898 GCA_044373795.1 Algoriphagus sp.
GAGATGATGCTTTTTACCTGCAACTGGTTTCAGGCTTTGGATAAGACAAAGTTTTTTGAAGAATCAGGTGATCATGCCGATGAGATGGAAACCTCCTTGATCATGTATTTGAATCCTGAGTTGGTTCTGCCACTGGAAGAAGCCGGTGAGGGAAATGAAAAAAAGTCAACCATCAAAGGGCTTCAGGAAAAATGGGCTTGGGCGGAGCGAAAATGGTCTCAAGTGACCGAGGATACCGGAATCGGTAATCCAAAAAAAGCCTCCCCTGAGAAAGGAAGGCTTTATTTTGATGCTGTTACAGATAAGGTCGCTGAGCTGATGAAGGATATTTGCGATGCAAAACCTGGTCAGCTTTACCGCTAATCCCCCAAAGTATTCATGTCAACTTCTTTAACCTGACCGTTATAATCGATCAGCTGAATGCCTTTTACTCCTTGCGGAAGGGTGATTTCTCTTCCAGACTGGGAAAGAAATCCTGACCCAAAGCTGGTTTCTATCCGTTGCTTTTTACCATTTCTCAAATCCAAAACTATTGCCATCACTTCTTGACCAGGAGTGATGGTTTTTGAACTTTCAGCATTGGATTTACTTTGGAAAGCAAGGAGTTTACCTCGGTTTTGCGAAGCAATCAGAATAGGATTTCCCTGGGACGCAGCTATTTTCACTAAGGCTTTGGCGTCTCCCTGGACCATAAATCCACTTTTCGCAGGATTCATCGGAGAAAAACTTCCTTTTCCGTCTCCCAAAAGAACCAATCCAATATGGGCATCTAATCTTCCGATGAAAATCTCGTTCCCGTAATCATTTCCTACTAAAACCACATCGAGCAATCCATCACCATTTACATCTTCGGACACCAATCCGTTAACAGGTGCAATCTGGGCGAGGACAGGTAATTCGCGAATGCTGAACTGACCATTTCCAAGGTTCTCAACATAGGAAGACCGATCATAATTTCCAGTAAGAATCAATGCATCTTTCTTCTCTTCCTCAGAGAAAAGGGAGCTTTCAGTACTCAGTGCATAGGATTTATATCGCTCAAACTTTCTTCTGAACATCGGGCTTTGACCATACAAATCATCCCAAAAATGGCTTGGGAATGATTTGTAATTCCCTTCTCTATCTTTGTAATAAGCAAATGTAACAGGGTCTACGCTTCCGTTATTATCAAAATCCTTCGCATAAATTTTCACTGGTCTATCAGCAGTTGGGTGATGATGATTATTGGCACCAAGATTTCCTACAACAAAATCTGTATCTCCGTCCTGATCAAAATCTCCAGAAACAATAGAATTCCACCAGCCCAAATGGTTTTCCAAGCCTGTCTTTTCAAGTTTGGAGAATTTCCCACCATCATTTTTGAAGACTGTAATGGCCATTAATTCACCGACTACTATCAGATCAATCTGTCCGTCGGAATCAATATCTGCCCAAACAGCATCGGTAACCATTCCCACATTTCTCAATCCGGGCGCAAGTTGATCCGTCACGTCCTGAAGTTGGCCGTTATTGTTTTTCAGCAGGAAGCTATTATCTGCCAATGGATACTTTGCAATTGGCGTACGACCACCGACGAACAAGTCCATAAAGCCATCTCCGTCAAAATCTGCCCCGCGAACGGTTGATCCACTTGCTTTTATTTCCGAAAAACCCTTCTCAAGCGAGAAATTACCTTTCCCGTCGTTCTTGTAAACTCGATCAATATATTCAGCAGCATCCGGAGCAAACTCACTGCTCCCACTTACCAGATAAAGATCAAGATCTTGATCATTGTCCAGATCTGTCAGCAGGATACCCATTTCTTCGAAAGCAGGGTTTTCTCCAGGCAAAAGCTCAGACTGGGAGAATTTTCCTTCGGAATTTTGTTTGAAAAGTTGAGGACTATATCCGGAAGAAGATCCGATAATCAGATCCTCTATCCCGTCGCCATTTACATCGCCAACAGCCATGCTTGGACCGTATTGGCTCAGTTTATGGGGAATCGTCCGCTGAATATTGTAATCAACTTTATCATCTTCAACATGTGTGTAGGATAATCCCAATGTGTCTGAGACTTCTGAAAAAATTGCAGAAGGTAACCCAAAATCCATAATAGCGCGAGCTGAATTACCGGGTTTTGCTTCGGAATAATTAATTTCAATCACCTGATTTGGAGCTACTTTCGAGATCGTAGAAATCTTTCCATCCGGCCAGATAACTTTGACTTCTCCCACTTCGGTCACATCTCCTAAACCAAAATGTAGAATCTCCTCAATCGAAGACATGTATCCCCTTACCACTTGCTGTTCTTGGTAAAGAACTTTATCTCCGGCTAATTGCAAAATTATTTTTGCTCCCAAACCCTGCGGGTTTAGCTTGGATCCTTTCAGATTCACTCTCAAATAGTTTCGACCAGCCTCCTCTTTACTAAGTGTATTTTCGAATACGAAAGCAGGATCATTGATATTATTGACCACATAGTCTAAGTCACCATCCTGATCTAAATCGACAAAGGCAGCACCGTTAGAAAAGGATGGTTGATCCAATCCCCAGGTTTTACTCACATCTTCGAAAGTCAAATCACCTCGATTTTTGTAAGCATAATTTGGGATTTTAACGATTGGAATAGAATCTAATAATTGGCGGACGCTTGCAATTCCTCCAACGTCAGCCCGATAATTCGCAAAATCCTTGTCTGTAATATCTCTTGGGAAGCCATTTGTAATCAGCAAATCCCGCTGACCATCATTGTCAACATCCCCAAACAATGGGGCCCAACTCCAATCTGTCTGATAAACTCCTGAAAGCATTCCGATTTCACTGAAAGGAATACCAGCTCCATTATTCATATGAAGCATATTTCTCACATGCTGGTATTCATATCCCCATTGCTCATTGCTGATGTAGACTTGATAGGAATTTTTCCCTATTGTGGTTTTCTTTCGATAGTTATCCTCACCTAGCATATCGATCGTAATCAGATCTGGCAAGGCATCATTGTTAAAATCTGAAATGTCTGAACCCATCGAAAACTGACTTTGATGTCTCAGAATTTCCTTTGATTTATTAGAAAAAGTCCCATCCTGATTATTGATATACAAGATGTCATTGGTGACGTAATCGTTGCTGACATGCACATCAGGCCAACCATCATTATTCAGATCAGAAATCACAAGACCTAATCCAAACCCTTCAATGGTAATTCCGGCCTCAAGTGTTACATCTGTAAATGTTCCATCTCCATTATTTCGATAAAATTTATCATTGTTGATGGCTGAGCCATCGGTGATTTTTTCCCGATAATTGCTCGGAGTGACTTTGCTTTGCTCATTATTTAAAACATAAAGATCAAGGTCACCGTCCAAATCGTAATCGATAAAGGCTGACCCCATGCTATTTCCGGAATCAGCAATTCCATAATCGGATGCCATTTCTTTAAAAGTAAGTTCGCCATCGGCATTCTTCCCCTGATTGACAAAAAGCAAATTATTTCTCTCTCCCGGGCCTTTTTTCATGGCAGAGGCCACATAGATATCCATCCAGCCATCACTGTTAATATCTACTGCGACAGAACCTGTACACCATTGATTTGCAGCCTCAATCCCGGCTGATTCCGATATGTCTTCAAATTTGAATTTCCCCTGATTCAGATATAATTTATTAGCTACCTGATTACCGGAAAAGAAAAGATCCGGCAGACCATTCTGGTCAAAATCTGCTACCGCCAGTCCTCCTCCATTAAAAATGTATTCGTCTGTGAGAATATTGAAGGAGTCAGATTCTATGATCTCGTTTGCAAAACTGATCCCCGTATCATCGGAAGATTTTAAAACAAAGAGCGTATTTTCTTTTTTGCAGGAAGCTAGGGCAAGGAGCAAAGCTCCATAAATGAGCAAATAATAATTCTTCATGAGGCTTGAAATAGGGCAATTGCTGTAGGCTAAAATTACCATTTTTGAAGGATAAGCTAAAAAAAAGGGTTCGATTTCCTCAAATAAAAAAAGAGGAGGTCAATGACCTCCTCTTCTATTATACTAGTACTTAGGTTCTAATTAGAAACCTGGATTCTGAATCAAAATGTCTGATCCTACTAAGTCAATCTGATCCTGAGGAATTGGGAGGATTTTATGCTTTTCAGTGAATTTAGCACCACCAAAAGCAGCAACCAAGAACTTAGAATCATATGCAAGATATGCATCCAATTGAGCCTGAACAGTGTTCCAACGTACCAGATCGTAGAAGCTATGACCTTCCATACCAAGCTCAAGCTTTCTCTCGAAACGAACAGCAGCTCTTGCTACGTTAGCATCAGTCCAAGCGGTCTTGTAAGTTTCGATTACATAGTTAGCGGCCATTGATCCATCACCTCTTTTGATTTTGGAATTCATTGCTCTGGTTCTAACCTGATTTACATAACCTCTTGCTTTCTCCAAGTTACCGGTCTCGATTTCTGCTTCTGCTGCCATTAGCAACACATCAGCAAATCGAATGATCATGAAGTTGATACCGGTGTAACCCGGAGTCCATGAGCTGTTATCCTGGAAAGTACCCTGCTCTGATCTTGCATACACATATTTCTTAGGGGAATATGGACCTGCATTACCTTGGTTTCTGATCCAGTTTGCACCTGGATGATCTTGCCAATCCAAATAAGGAAGACCTCTTCTACCAGTTGTATGATCAACTCTAGGATCCAAATTTCCTGAGTCAGGAGTAAACGGCTGAGCAGTAGTTAAGCCCATGTCGTTCTTCACTTGGTTTGCACCAGAGTTATAAGAACCATCCAATAAAGGAAGTCCATCCGCATTAGTTCTGAATGAATTCACAAAAGTGAAAGTAGGCTGGAAGAATCCGCAACAGTTACCCGGACCGGAAGGACCTGTATTGTAAGGGAAGTTCAAGTCAAACTCAGGGTTAGCATTGTTTACAGATCCTGTACCAGCAGCAGACTGATAAGCCCAGATAGATTCCTGGTGGTTATCATTCTTACCTCTGAACATGTCATCATAATAAGGTACAAGACCATACTTCAGACCATTGCTTGTAACGCCATTTGCAATTACATCATCAAATAAAGCTTTAGCCGGAGCAAACTTTTTCTGGTACAAGTAAACTTTAGCTAAGTAAGCTTTTGCAGCCCAAGAGTTAACTCTTCCAACCTGAGATTGAGTGGCAGGAAGGTCTTTAATCGCATCTAGTAAATCCTTCTCGATAAAAGGATATAGGTCTTGCGTATTACTTACTTCAGTCAAACCACTTCCATAATCAACAGTTTCATCTACATAAGGAGTGTTACCATAGTCTCTTTTCAATTCGAAATAGTAGTGTGCTCTTAGGAATTTTGCCTGAGAAGTTATTCTTGCTTTATCCGCAGCAGTCACATCCGGAGCAGGATTAAGAAGAAGTCTCAAGACGTTGTTACAACGAGCAATGCCTTCATAAGCACCACTCCATTTTGATCCTAAATCACCTGACGCTGAATTCCCCTCAAACCGCTGAAATGGGTTAATAGAGCTAAAATCTCCAGGGTCAGTACCTTTGTTTGCTTCTCCACCTCTGATACTTCCCCAAACCCAGTTGGATGGAGAAGCCAATCTGTTGGCTCTTCCGTTCACCTGTGAATAGGCAGCAATCAGGGATGCATCAATACCCGCGAGCGTTGACAACTGTTCTCCAGCCAACACACCTGTTGGTGGAATATCAAGAAACTCATCGCTGCAACTAACTGCTACCAACATCACTGCGGATGTTAATAGCGTTCCGATTTTTAGTTTTAAATTTTTCATTTGATTTAATCTAGTATATTTTCTATAACTCGATTCTTATGGAAGTGTTTAAGGATTAGAAGCTTAGATTAAGACCGAATGTATATCCTCTGGTTACTGGGTAGTTTCCTACATCAATTCCGAAAGTTGTATCGGCGTTTCCACCTACAGCAGGATCCAAACCTTCATATCCTGTAAGAGTAAACAGGTTGTTTACAGAACCAAATACTCTAAGTCTCTCAAGTTTCCATTTCTCCAATAAAGTTGGAGGAAGTGTATAACCTAAAGTTACGTTTTGCAATCTCAGGTATGAGCCATCCTCCACGTAAAATGAATTTGCTACTGAGTTTGTTGAGAAGTTTGAAGTTTTCTCAAGAACTGGAATAGTTGCATCCAAGTTAGTTGGAGTCCATGCATTCTTCATACGCTCAGACATTGCAGCACCTTGGAAAGAAGGGAAGAAATCAGTGAACCACTTAGACTGGTTGAAGATTTCGTTACCAATTGAGGTGTAGAAATAAGCAGAAAGATCAAATCCTTTGTAACCCAAAGTGAAGTTAAGACCACCTGTGAAATCCGGAACCGGACTTCCGATAAACGTTCTGTCAGCAGGAGTAATCGCGCCGTCACCATTCAGGTCTTCAAACTTAAATCGACCCGGAGCAGCACCGTCCTGTGTAGCATGGCTAGACACATCTTCTGCATTTCTAAACAATCCTTCGACTTTATAACCGAAGAATGAAGAAAGTGACTGACCTACCTCATTTCTGATCGGCTGAATACCTCTGAAACTTGGGTTGATTGAAGTGATTACTGTCAAACCCGGAGCAAGAGAGACGATTTCGTTTTTCAACGTACTTCCTGTCAATGTCAATTCATAAGTCAAATCACCGGTTATGTTACCTCTTGTAGTAACTAACAAGTCAAGACCAGTATTAAGCATTTCACCAACGTTCACCGCAGGAGGTGCAGCATTGTTACCAGCTGTAAGTGGAATAGGAACAGTAAAGAGCAAATCTTTAGTATCTTTTTTCCACCAGTCGAAAATAACATCCAATCTGCCGTTGAAGAAAGTACCATCAAAACCAACGTTTTGAGTTACAGCAGTTTCCCACTGAGCATTAGGGTTACCAATACGGGTTCTTCTGAAACCAATCTGAGCAGAGCTGTTTGAGCCCGTGATGTCATAAGAAGAAGCTCCAATATCACCACCGAACAAAGAATACTGGTTGTTTGGATCTACGTTATTAGAGTTACCCATTTGACCCCAACCACCACGAATTTTCAATTCGTCTATCCAGGTAGCACCTGATAAAAACGACTCAGAAGAAATCCTCCAAGCTGCGGAGAATGCAGGGAATGTACCGTATCTAACGTTAGATCCAAATCGTGAAGAACCATCGCGTCTTACTACTGCAGAGAATAAATACTTATCGTTATAAGTATAGTTCAATCTTCCAAAATAAGAGTTGAAGTTTACACCCAGGAACTGACTTGAGTTAACCTGACGAGATGAAACAGGAAGGTTAGAAATAGTGATGAAGTTGGGATCTCTTGAGAAAGGATTATTTCCTGAAGCAGAAATGTTTCTACCCGCTCCGGAATTCAATGCTTCCTGACCCAAGATCACGTCAAACTTATGTTTGTCAAATGTTTTCTTGTAAGAAAGTGTGTTGGTGAAAGTCCAACCGAAGTTGAAGCCTGCTCCTTCGTTGTAGCCGAATGCTGAGTTGTTCTCAGAGTTTTCGTACTGCAATCTTGAATAACCCCAGAAATAGTTGTTGTTATAGTTACCACCGATTGAAGTTCTGAAAACCAGATCATCAATAATATCATACTCAGCATACACGTTACCGAAGATATTTGCGTTGAAGTTCCTGTCATCCACAAGACCATCACGGCTGGCGACAGGGTTTCTTGGGTTGTTAAAACCTTTTGCTGCAGTACCTGCATATCCACCAAATTCATCGTAAACAGGGATGATTGATGGCATACGGAATGCCTGAAGGATATCGTTTTCGTCTGCTGAAACTCCTTGTCCGCCTGTTCCTCCTTGCTGACCCAATACCTGACGGTAGGTAGCCTGGAAGTTTTCACCGATACGAAGATTTTTCGTCACATCAAATTCTGAGTTAGCTCTGAAAGAGTATCTTTTGAAATTGTTGTTGACCATGATACCGGCCTGATCCTGATAACCAAGACCGATAAAGAACCTACTTGTCTCAGACCCACCATTCAAGCCGATTGAATGACGATTCAAAGGAGCATTTCTTGTCAAAGCATCGTACCAATCAGTTCCTTCACCAGTAGCTGCTCTTACCAATTGGTAAATAGCTCCTTTTCCGGGATCAACATTATACTTAGCTCTTTCCTGCTCAATTCGATCAGCAGAGAAAGGACCTGCAATACCAGAATTACCACCCACATTGATGTAGTAAGGAAGAACCGGAGTTGCTCCTGAACCAAACTGAGGATGAGAATAAGCTGGAGCACGACCATCAACTCTGGCCTGATTATCTTCAGCTACCCAGGTGTATTTTGCAAAATCCTGTGGATTCATCATATCGATGCCTTCTCCAGGAGTAGTCACACCAAACATACCGTTGTAATCAACTCTCAATTTCTTATTTCTGGAACCACGCTTAGTAGTGTAGATAATAACACCGTTTGCAGCACGAGCTCCATAGATAGAAGCTGCAGCTGCATCTTTCAATACTGTAGTAGACTCAATGTCATCAGGATTCAGGAAGTCGGTAGTTCCTACCGGCACTCCGTCCACAATGTAAAGGGGCTGGTTACCACCGAAGGCACCGAAACCACGTACACGGACGATTGAAGATGTACCTGGCTGACCATTGGTAATGATCGTAAGACCAGAAACTCTTCCTTGAAGACCCTGCTCTACGTTACCAGTTGGGATGATAGTCAGATCTTTTGGATTAACTGTTGCAATAGCACCAGTTGTCTCTCTTCTGCTATCAATGGTATAACCTGTAACAACCAATTCTGTCAGGGTTCTTTCGTCCGGAGCCATTTTAACGTCAACAACGCTTCGAGTGCCAACTAGCTGCTCAAGCGAAGTGTAACCGATAAAAGAGAAAACCAGGACAGCCTGATCATTTGGCACACTAACGGAGAATTTTCCATCAATGTCAGTGGCGGTACCTGTAGTTGTCCCTTTAACAAGGATCGATACACCAGGAAGTCCCACATCGTACTCATCGAGTACCGTACCAGTTACGGTTTTTTGCGCAAAGGCAGCCGCACTGGTGAGAGCTAAGAGCATCAGAAATACACTTAGGCTTTTGTAAACATTTTTCATAATCATAGATAGATTGGGTAACAAGATTGATTTAAAAACTTGTCATTTTAATTGTTAATGCAATCGTTTGCGAGTATGCTCAAAATAATTGCAATAGATTAATTGCCTGAAATTCAGGTCTCTATTGCTACTATACCATGGTACGAGTACCTGCAGAAAGGTAAAAAACCTGTAGGTTTGAGGAAGGGAAACAGTTAAGTAAAATGGGGCATAGGCGAGAATTTAGGGTTTTATTGTTATTTATAGAAGTCAATGTTAAAGATTCTTAAACAAATTTCAAATTCTGAACCGTAAATAAAATTTGGCTGGCCACGATTTTTAAAATGAATTACTTTTAAAAAAGGCCTCAGACATTACTAAAGTAAGGAAAAAATCATTTTTTTTAAAAATAAGAGCCCTAAAAGTCCTTTTGGACACTAAAAACTTGCTTTTTAGGATGAATTAATTGCTAAAAAAATATTAATTCATTTGACTCTTTAATTTAAATATTTCAAAAAAATCTTGTTTCTGCCTTAATTCTTCAAAAATCGGATCTATCAGAGCTCTCTGATAAATCTGTTCGCTCGATTCAATTGCCTTTTGCAGTTGAATCAAAGCTACTTCTTCTTGTCCGCTTAGAGCTGCGACCATCGCAAGTCCATAATATCCGTATCCAAAATTCCTTCCTGCGATCACTGATTCCTCAAATGATAAACTCGCATTTGAATAGTCTTTTGCTAAGAAATAGGCCAGCCCTTTGTTAAAAAGGTTTGAAGGTTCCATAAAAGGAAAATCAAATCTGAGAATCGCCAATTTATAATCCCCTCTCATGATATCGAGGGCGCCTCTCAAACTTTCATTAACCTTCAAGAAATCGGAATCTTTGGATAAAACTGATGCACCGGAAAGCTTTTTATAAGCTTCCCAGGCTTTTCCCTGCAATACCAGGATCTGACCTTGGTTATGAAGTACATATGGATTGGTTTCAATCTTTAATGCCTGGTCGAGCAATCGATAAGCATCATCCCAAAGTTTAGTTTTCACGGAATCCTCCAACGTTCTTTGAGCTTGTCTCATTTTGACCACTGCAAGATTATTGTAGGGCAAGGCGGATCTGAAAAGCTCCGTCATTTTACTATAAATCTCAGCTTTATCATCCAATCTGGGCGATGTTTCACCCGCTATTGACCAGTCTAATTGATCCTGCGTGTTGGTGCCTCCTCTGTTCTCCAAAGCTTCTTTCAATCTTGCAGACTGATCCTGATTCAGTCCTGGTACAGGTTTAGCCACAATTTCTACTTTTGTTGCACGGAGCTTTGGAAACAAATCGCGTGAGACCTGGTCAAAACCAGTTAATTTCTTCATCTGCTGACTTTGGGTAAGATAATCTGATCCGTTCAGCAAAATGGAATAAAACTGATCCTTGCGCTGGGTTGAAATTTTCCCGTAATCTCTAAGCAGGAGCCTGAAATCGAACCAATCGTTCCACCTTGATTTGATTTCCACTAAACCACTTTTCAAAACAATGCCGTCCGCAGTTAATCTTTTCTGGATCACCAAGGCTCTATCCATTCCCAATTTACTGCTCTTGCCCTCGGAGACCTCAGGAGATTGGATTCCTGTAATTTTGAAGGAAATTATGGAAGGGTTTTCAGTAATGAAGGTCTTCAATGAAGATAGAGACTTCTGATTGGCCACGTTTAATTTAAGTGAAGAGGAAGCCGGATCGAAGAGAAACAAAAACTCTCCAGCCCTTGAGTCAATTTCATTCATTATCCCAGTTGGAATAAAAATACCAATTTGGGGAATCGGCTCGTCAGAGTTCACAACTCCGACTTTGGCGAGCAAAGGGGTGGTAATAACTCCTTTTGCCAGGATTTTCTTTTCGCTCGGTATTTCCGATTTCTTTTTACCTTCAAAAAAATGAGCTTCTAAAAATGCCCCTTCCATCCAAGAAGAATATAAAAGCGTAAAATCCCTTTCATATTCGTAATTGGCAACCTTCTTTCGCAATTCAACTTCTCCTAAATCCAAAATCTGATTAGATGACTTTAAAATTAACTTGAGTTGTGGATTTCTGGGGTTGATTGCAGATTCTTTGGGAATGGTACCTTTCACTGTAAATCGAACCGAATCCCTGTAAAACTCCAACTTAGAAGGACTCACCTTCGCATCTTTTAAAAAATCACTTTCAGACATTATTATTGACTGCTCTGACCATAAAAGGATCAAAAATGGAAACAAAAGGAAGAATTTCGTAAACAATCCGGTATTCATTTTAATTTATTATTTCTTCAATCAATTTTCATAATTTTGCTCTTACTAAACCACCACAAATCATGCAAAAGCTAAAATTATTTTTCGAAGAACGAGCCTTTGGGGTTTGTTACCGATTGGGAGAGAAATTAAACTTCCCAATTGATAGCATCCGACTTTTCTTCCTTTACGCGTCCTTCATCACGATGGGATCTCCGGTAATCATATATGTATCAATGGCGATGATGATGAAGATCCGGAAATACTTCAGAAAAATGAACAACCCCGTTCTTTTTGATTAAAGATCTGAATAATTTTTTATCCCTAGTAATTTATAGTTCCAAAACACGAATTTGACTTTGCTTTGAGATGGGATCTGCGTTCGTGCAGATTTCTCGTGATTAAATTTTTCAATCAATCCTCTGGTTTTAAAAAAGTCTAAATAGCCCGAAACTATTGCTTTTGCCAGATTCTTTTTACCACTAAATATATACGAAAGTGTTGCTGCAGTTTCAAGTATTGCTTTGAACAGAAAAATCAAAATAAACCTTAGCGGATCTTCAAGTCTGTAGAGCATATAAAGACTGTTTCGAATGTTCAGGTGCAATTTTCTGGGACTGGATCTGTCCAGAGTCGCTCCACCCAAATGAAAGACCGTTACTTTTCCTGTATACCCGATTTTCCAGCCTGACCGACGCATTCTCCAGCACAAATCAATTTCCTCCATATGGGCAAAAAAGTGAGCGTCGAATCCTCCAAAGCTATGGAAATGACTTGCCACAACGACAAAGCAAGCGCCTGATGCCCAATCAACCTGAATCGCATCGTCATATTGACCCTTATCTGTTTCTATGGTATCCCAAATTCTCCCCCGGCAATAGGGATAGCCGAAAGAATCCAAAAAACCTCCACCAGCTCCGGCATAATCGAATTTGCTTTTGTCTTGCCAGGAAAGGATTTTAGGCTGAATCGCTGAATACTCAGGGTTTCGTTTGATCCAGAAGATCAAATCAGAGTCCCAATCAGATGTAACTTCCACATCGGAATTGAGAAGAATATAATATTCGTATTGGTCCTTCAGCTGCTCGAGCCCCCAATTGTAACCTCCGGCAAATCCAAAATTCTCAGCTAGCCGAATAATCCTCACCTGAGGATAGTTTTCCTCCAAAAAGTCAAGGGAGGAATCTGTACTTGCATTATCAACAACTACAACATCGTAGATACTTAGCGAAAAAACTGAGGGGAAAAATGTTTTGAGCATCTTTTCCCCATTATAATTAAGTATGACGATTGCACAGGGTTTCATCCGAAAAGGCCTCCCAAATCCATTCCGGGAATATTGGGTATCATTCCTTCAGTAGCAGATTTCATTTCTGCTTTGATCTTCACCTCGATAGCAGTCATGGCAGTGTTAGTAGCAGCCACGATCAGGTCGCTAATCATCTCTCTGTCTGCGGGAGTCATCAGAGATTCGTCGATTTCGATTTTCAGGACTTTTCGTTCTCCATTTACTTTAACTTTTACCAGTCCGGCTCCTGATTCCCCCTCGGCAGTCAAATGAACCATTCGAGCCTGCACTTCCTTAATTTTTGCCTGGGCTTCTTTCACCTTGCCCATCATTCCCATGAGATCAAACATATTTTTTATTTAAAAGTCCTGACAAATATAAAGTAATATCCCAGTGACGTTAATATTATGAAATCGAGCATGACAAAAACTTCACAATCTGGGATTATTAACAGTAATGCGAGATTCCATGTGGCCTTTAAAAATTAATTATAATCACATGAAACTTTACAATTAACTACCAATCTCACAGATCATAGAGTAATATTTCAACTTATCAACCAAGCAAACTCCATTATCGTGTTTTTCGTAAATTCTACCAAGCAATCTACCCATAATTCGTTACGCGATGATTACTGCCGAGACCATAAAAAAAGAGGATATTCCAAACTTGAATTTCTCTAAAAGAGAAGTTCTGAGCGATCCGCACAAAAGACTTAAAAGACTAGACGACCTTTTTCGATCACAATCACTTGGCAATCTCCGCCAGTCCAAAGTGAAACTTACTTTTGAAGCAGGAAACGATCACGTTTGCCAAGTGGATACCACCATCTGGGCAGTCGAAAATTCATTTGTCTCGCTTAAAGGAGGCATAAATATCCCTATCCACACAATCTTCATGATAGACTGATTTATTTCAGCTTCCCTATCAATCCATCCAAAGAAAGGGACTCCTGAACTCCTGAATCAAGGTTTTTCAAAGCGATAGTTGAATCTTCTATCTCCTGGTCACCACAGATACCGACAAACGGAATTCCTTTTTTTGTGGCGTATTCCAACTGCTTTTTCACTTTGGACAGATCCGGATAAATCTCAGCCTGGATTCCGGCAGATCGCAATTTTGAAAGTATTCCCAGCGCATACCGGAAGCCTCTTTCATCAAAATGAGTCAACATGATTTCGGTGCTCTTCAAACTTTCCTCCGGAAATAATCCCAACTCCTCCAACACATCGTACAAGCGGTCCACTCCAAAAGAAAATCCCACTCCGGAAACTCCCGGCAAACCGAAGCCCCCGGTCAGGTTATCATACCTTCCTCCACCGCTGACCGACCCAATCGACACCTCGTTTACTTTCACTTCGAAAATCGCACCTGTGTAATAGGATAATCCTCTGGCAAGCATGATATCCAAGTCAACATGAGAAAGGTCCTCTCCCATTGATTCCAAAATCGCGAAAGCATCTTCGAGCTCTTTAACTCCCTGAAGTCCGGTTTCGCTGGTAGCCAGGAAGTTTTTCAGAAAGGCTAATTTCTCGTCCTGATCTGCATTCAGATTCACCAATGGGCTGAGTTTTTCGATGGAACTTTGTCCAAAGCCTCGTCCTATCAATTCCTCCTGAACTTTTTCCCAACCGATTTTATCCAGCTTGTCGATCGCGACGCAAAGAGGCCCTTCATTTCCGGCTTCGCCGATAGATTCAGCGATTCCAGTCAGGATTTTTCTATTATTCAGTTTGATGCTATAATCTGTCAGATTCAGCTTCGCAAAAACTCTTCGGATCATCAGGATGATTTCTGCTTCACAAACCAAACTATCAGTCCCGACCACATCGGCATCGCACTGGTAAAATTCGCGGTAGCGACCTTTCTGAGGACGATCTGCTCTCCAAACCGGCTGAATTTGAAACCTTTTAAAAGGGAAAGTCAATTCATTCCTGTTCATCACCACGAACCGTGCAAACGGTACTGTCAGATCATATCGAAGACCTTTTTCAGAAACTTTCCTAAGGGTATTCTGATAGCCTGTCGACAAATCATTCATGGTGACGTCTTTCATGAAATCTCCGCTGTTCAGGATCTTGAAAAGCAATTGATCTCCTTCATCTCCGTATTTTCCGGTCAGGGTGCTCAGATTCTCCATTGCCGGAGTTTCTATCTGATTAAAGCCAAACAACTTAAAAGTGTCTTTGATCGTCTCCAGGATGTAATTTCTTCGGGCCATTTGAATGGGTCCAAAATCCCGGGTTCCTTTGGGGAGGCTTGGCTTTTGCATGCTTACTTTTGGGTAATTAAGTTGCAAATTTATTCAAAAAAAGGGAAACGATTCCCGATCATCGAAAACACTAGGAATTAAATTGAGAATTATCTTGGGCAAAAAAGAAATGTTTCCCTACATTTGCGCTTCGTTTCGAAACAAATCATTAAAAGCATACGACCATGGCAGTTACTACTCTGAAAAGAAAATTGAAAAGAAAAAGACTAGGTCAAACAACTCGCGTTATCAAAATCAAACAATTGTCTGCTCAGCCGGTAATTAGAAATGTAGATGTAGAGGAGTTGAAAAAGTCTTTCGCGAAATAATATCTTATCTCGTAAAAATATTAAGGCGGTCAATTGATCGCCTTTTTTATTTCCCTCTTTTCCCCAATTCCACTACCCGGAGATTTTTTATTTGGCCGTTTTCCAAGTCAAAAAGCAATAAGGTTCGCATGATGTGAAATCCCTGCTGCCCGATCGCTCCGGAGTTCATATACAGGCAATTCATTTCCTTGTCAAACTCAACCTTGCAGATGTGAGAATGTCCGCAAATAAATAAGTTGGGCCGGCTTTCCCGGATTCTTTGCTTTACTCCTTTCGCATAGCGTGGCGGTGTACCCCCGATATGAGTCATCAGAATTTTTACTCCCTCGCTTGTGAATTCCTGCCATTCCGGATATTCCTCCTGAATTTCCAAGTCGTCAATATTCCCAAAAACCCCCCGGATCACTTTTCCGCCAGGCAATTCTTTCATAACGTCCACACTACCAATATCACCGGCATGCCAGATCTCATCCACATCCTGTAGATAAGTGAGAGTTTTATGATCTATGTAACTGTGGGAGTCAGAAATCAGCGCGATCTTGGTAGACATTTGAAACGAAAGCTTGTAAATTTTCATTTCAATATGGAGTTCCTTTCATTCACATCAAACTCATAAACTATGAAATCCAACAAAATCATTCTACTGACACTTCTCGCTTTCTTTTCGTTTACCGGAATTTCTCTGGCTCAGTCTGCAGATTCAGCTACCGTCGTTTCGGTGGAGACATTCGAGAAAATGTCTAAAAAGAAGAAGAAAAAGACTATCATTCTGGATGTCAGAACGGCCGAAGAAGTAGCCGAAGGTCATTTGGCTGGCGCAAAGAATATCGATGTTCAGGACGAGCTTTTCCAGCAAAACATTGAGCAACTGAATAAAAATAAAACCTATCTTCTTTATTGCAGAAGTGGAAAAAGAACTGCTGTTGCCGGCGCAAAAATGAAAGCCGCGGGGTTCAAAAAAGTCTACATGCTGGATGGAGGAATTACCTCTTGGAAAGAAAAAGGAAAACCGGTGACGAATGACAAAAATTAAATCAATCAATCCTTTTTCCGGGGAAACTTTACAAGAATTCAATCTCCTCACTGCATCAGAATTGGAAGCCAAACTGGTTTCCGGTTCTGATGCTTTTTCATCTTGGAAGCATACTGAGATGGAAAATCGCGCACGACTCATGAAAAACGCGGCAAATCAGCTACGCGAGAGCCGTGAGAAATACGCTCAGATTATTTCTCTGGAAATGGGAAAAGTGATCAAAGAATCCCGATCAGAAATAGAAAAATGCGCGTGGGTTTGTGACTTCTATGCCGAAAAGGCTACAGAATTTCTGAAGGAAGAACACATCGAACTTCCGGATCAAAAACGGGCAAAACTGATTCATCAGCCTTTAGGAATCATCCTAGCGGTCATGCCTTGGAACTTTCCATTCTGGCAAGTTTTTCGGTTCGCTGCACCGACGCTGATGGCCGGAAATACAGGCATACTCAAGCACTCCTCAAATGTCCCGCAATGCGCGCTGGCAATTGAAGAAATTTTTACGAATGCAGGATTTCCGGAAGGCGTTTTTCAAAGTCTTCTCATTGATTCCTCCACCACCCTTTCGCTGATTGAAGACATCCGAGTCAAGGCCGTGACGCTCACTGGAAGTGAAAAGGCTGGTACTGCAGTCGCCTCTGCTGCCGGAAATCAAATCAAAAAATCACTTTTGGAACTGGGTGGAAGCGATCCTTTCATCGTTTTGAAAGATGCAGATATTGCAAAAGCTGCCGAAACTGCCGTCAAATCCAGAATGCTCAACTTTGGACAAAGCTGTATTGCCGCAAAGCGATTCATCATCGAGGAGCCCGTTTACGAGCAATTCCTGAGCCTTTTCTGCGAAAACTTAAACAAGCTGAAATCAGGAAATCAATTTGATGAAAACTCAGATTATGCCTGCATGGCAAGACCGGACCTGGCAAAAGAGCTTTTTGAACAGGTTGAAAAGTCTGTAAACGCCGGAGCAAAACTGCTAATTGGCGGAGACAAACCAGCGGAAAACAGTGCCCGATTCACACCAACTGTCCTTACTGATATCCCTGCAAATGCGCCTGCATATTCAGATGAACTCTTCGGTCCGGTAGCATCTATTTTCAAAGTTTCATCTGAGGATGAGGCGATTGCCTTGGCAAACGATTCTCAATTCGGGCTGGCATCCTCCCTTTGGACAGAAGACAAAACCAAGGCAGAAAAGCTTTCCTCAAGAATCGAAAGCGGAGCCGTTTTCATCAATTCAATGGTAGCATCCCATCCCTACCTGCCCTTCGGAGGAATAAAGAAATCCGGCTACGGACGGGAACTTGGCAGAAATGGAATATTAGAATTTGTCAACACCAAAACTGTCTACCTAGGCTAAATGAAACCGGACAAAACCGCGGTTATTTTTGCTTTTGGCCGAATCCTTTCTATTTTTACGAGCCAAAATTTTGTTTTGAACCAATGAGAGAAATACAGTTTCGTGAGGCCTTGAGAGAGGCAATGTCCGAAGAGATGAGACGTGACAACACTGTCTTTTTGATGGGCGAGGAAGTAGCTGAGTACCATGGGGCTTATAAAGTATCTCAAGGGATGCTGGAAGAGTTCGGTCCTGAGAGAGTAATTGATACACCAATCGCAGAACTTGGATTTGCAGGTTTGGGAGTTGGTGCGGCAATGAACGGCTTGAAACCTATCATTGAGTTCATGACTTTCAACTTTTCTTTGGTTGCGATCGATCAGATCATCAACTCTGCAGCCAAGATGCTTGCCATGTCTGGCGGTGCTTACAGCGTTCCGATCGTATTCAGAGGCCCTACCGGTAACGCCGGTCAACTTGGTGCCACTCACTCTTCAAACTTTGAAAACTGGTTTGCAAACACTCCGGGTTTGAAAGTAATCGTGCCTTCTAATCCTTACGATGCAAAAGGCTTGATGAAAGCAGCTATCCGTGACCCTGATCCTGTGATTTTCATGGAATCTGAAGTGATGTACAGCGACAAAGGTGAAGTGCCTGAAGGAGAATATTTACTCCCAATCGGTGTAGCGGATGTCAAAAGAAAAGGAAAAGATGTAACGGTAATTTCCTTCGGCAAAATGATGAAAGTGGCTTTGGAAGCTGCGGAAGTGATGGCCAAAGAAGGCATAGAATGTGAAGTGATCGACCTGAGAACAGTTAGGCCTATCGATTACGCAACTTGTATGGAATCTGTAAAGAAAACTAACCGAGTGGTGATCGTCGAAGAGGCAAACCCTATTGCAGGAATTTCCTCGGAACTTACTTACCACTTCCAGAGATACGCTTTTGACTATCTTGATTCTCCTGTGATCCGTGTTAATTCAATGGATATTCCGTTGAGTTATTCTCCTGCTTACATTGACGTGACTCTTCCTACAGTAAAAAGAACTTTAGAGGCAATCAAAACAGTTTGCTACAAAAAATAATCTTTTACAGAATAACATAAAAAAGCCCGACCATTAATTTTGGTCGGGTTTTCTTTTATTAAACCCATTCATGCTTTTAGACTTGTTTTAAGCCAAATGGTTTAATCATATGTATTTATTTCAGTTGTCACGCTTCTCCGGAAGATGGACTTATTTTGACCTAAAAAGAGACTAAAAGATCCCTCGCTACGGCGCAAAGTTGCCATGATTTGGTGCTCCAGCATAGACATATCGTGCAGCCTCAAAAGCAAACTCCGTGTAACTCTCCATAATTTCCTCTGTGAAACTCCGTGCTACTCGTTTCCCTTGTTTCTTGGTCCAATAAAACAAAAAGCCCGGCCACTAGGTAGCCGGGTTTTTTCTGTTACCCAATCATCAATCTTTAAATCTTCAGACTAGTAAATTCCAAAAAGGATTACTTTAAGTCTTCTATTTTTTTTGTGAAAAGGCCTGGGCTGAATACGTTCCAATCCGGGCTTTTTTCTTGTTTTAAGTTTTATTAGTTAGGACGGTTGTTTTGAGCGTTGTTCTCATCTCCTCCGCCTTTCAAGTCATCATTGTTGACAGCCTTCTTTCTTCTAGGTCCACCCTGATCCATGCTCAGTTTACCGATTCTGTAGCTGAAGTTAACTTTGAAGTTCATGTTACGGATGGCATTTGTGCTATTCTGAATGATGGTTGGAGTGATAGTTTCATTTCTGATGATAAACTCCTTTGCAAGGAAGTTTTCGGCTCCAAAACCTACACTTCCTCTTTTCTCTTTGAATTGCTTATTTAAGCTTAGACCGTATGCTGCAAAACCTCCTGAAGTGCCCTGAAGTTGCACCTGGTTGCCACGAGCAAAGGTGAACAACTGAGCTTGCCAGTTTTTAGGAAGCGTGTAGTTACCCATTAATCTTCCACTTACTACAAAACCTTCATTGGATGCTGCAAACTTTGGATCAGTCAGGTTATTATCCAGCATAGCGTAGTAGGTATCAATACCTCCATTCAAGGAGAATTTGTTATTTATGTTTACGTTAGCAAACATGCTCATACCTACTGCCTGCTCTTGTCCGATGTTTTCATAGGTTGTTGAGATGATACCACCTGCCAATACATTTCTAACAGACTGAATAGAACCGGTTGTATTTCGGAAAAATCCTGTAAAGTTCAGCGTAGTTCCTTTGATAAACGTGCTGTAGCCCAACTCGTAATTATCTGTCAATTCAGGATCCAAAAGCGGATTACCCTGAGAAATCTGAAGCGGGTTAGAAGCCTCTACGTTTGGATTCAGGAATCTCAGAGATGGACGAGAAATTCTTCTGTTATAGGCCGCCTTGATTAAGTTTCCGTTAGCGAGCTTTCTACTTAGGTTCATGCTGGGAACCAATGTTCCGTAGGATGGGATCTCAGCCGTTAATTCCGTTTTGAAATCAGCATTGATGGTCGTGTATTCATATCTTACTCCTGGCTTGAAAGTATAGTTTTTCAAGAAAGTAAATGTGTAAGATAAATACCCCGCAGTTACATTCTGGTCATAGCTGAACTCGTTGCTTAAAGCTGGGTTTGTATTTACTTCATATGCACCGTCTGCTCCGTCTGCCTGAAAGTATGCGAAATCAGAAAAAGCTTTTCTTATAATATTCTTTGCACCGTATTCAAGTATCTGATTACCATCTGGTCCCATTGGTGTCACGAAATCGAGCTGAACTGTGAATTCTTCATTCTTGCTTGGGTTATCATTTTTCAATCTGGAATTAATGGTAGCGAAATCATCTTCAAACAGGGTATTTACAAATGAATTTTCTCTGTTGTTCAAGCTATAAAGTGTAAGAAAGCTTATTTCTTTTCCTTTTTTCTCAAATGTCTTGGTATAGTTTAAGCTTATGTCCACAGAGTTTGACTGGTCTTTCGTATCAGTTTCGCGCAATGCTGAACTGACCAATTTACCTTCAAGGAAGTTTTGAGATAAGAAGTTGTTTTGAAAGTTGTTCGAGTTCCGAAGGCCAAAATTCACTGCTCCGGTAAGGAAGTTGAACTTGTTAATAGAATAGTCAACCCCGAAATTATATCTTCCGAAAATTTCATTTCTTTCAGTTTCAGCTGACTGAAGGACAGTTGAAACAAGTCCGGAAGGATTTGTTACCAATTGCTTGTTTTCAAATTCGCCCAGAATATTGTATCCTGATCTCCCGAATCCACCAATCGAAAATCCAAACTTTCCTTTTCTTGCCGAACCGTTTAAGCCAAGGTTAGAACCTCTCAAGCCTACGCCACTGTTAACATTCAGCGTCATACCTTGTAAGTTATTCTTTTTGGTCACGATGTTAATGACTCCGGAAGTACCTTCCGCATCGAATCGCGCAGAGGGAGAAGTAATTACTTCTACAGCTTTGATTTCGTCAGCAGGTATTTGTCTCAATGCATCCGCAATGCTACTTGCTGCAATAGCTGAAGGCCTGTTATCAATCAAGACAAGTATGTTACCGCTTCCTCTCATAGAGACGTTTCCGTCCATGTCTACTGAAAGCATCGGAACTCTTCTCAACACGTCGATACCATCGCCACCCGCTGTAGTCTTATCGTTTTCAGCTTTGTAGATCGTCCGGTCTACGCGCTCCTCGATCAAATCACGCTGTCCTTGAACGGTTATTTCCTCAAGTGCAAGACCCTCATCGTTCATCATGATATCCCCTAGGTTCAAATCTCCATTTACTGAAGTGATGCGAATACCTGTTTTTGAATAGGTCTCAAATCCCAGGAAAGTAACTTTCAATTCATACTCTCCCGGCTCGAATCCTACTACATAGAATTTGCCATCTCCGTCGGCTACTGCACCAGCCACGTTGGTATCGGTTCCTGACTTATAAAGTGCTGCTGTAGCGTATGCTATCGGTTCCCCGCTTTTTCCATCCTTAGCAACGCCAACGATTCTTGCGGGTGTGTCTTGGTTCGCATTCTGCTGAGCAAATACATTTGCTGAGCCTAGAAGCATAAAAAACAAGATTAGATTAAGTAACTTTTCCATAATAGTTTTTCAAATGTTGGGCTGTTTCCCAATCGATACCCCAAAAAACGAGGTAATGTTTTGCATAATTTGATCAAATAGACCATCCTCGGGTATTAGTCGACAGACCCTTTCTTTCACCTGATAAACTTCTCCAAATATCCGTCAAACGGGTTTATCTGCTCTTTAAGTGCTTTTGAAGGTAGAATTAACCTATTGGCAGATTAGAGTTGAGTTAGAAAACTTCTTTTGCTTAGTTTGGGCATTGAATATCCGGTCTATGGTTTCCTTAAGTCCAAACAAAAGAGTTTCAGTCATCGCCCATATCCTGGGCTGGTCAATGCTCAGTACGGTTTTACTCCTTCTTTCCCCCCTTTCGTGGAGGATAGATATTCCTGACGAATTCTGGTGGAGACAAATCTTCCTTGGCATCCTTCTCATGGCAGTTTTTTACACTAACATGTTTTTGCTGGTTCCAAAGTATCTGCTGAAAGACAAAGTCTACGCGTATTTTCTGATCATCCTTATTGGAGCAGTAGTCTACATAGCATTAATTATCAAATTCGAAAACCTTATTAGCCTTCCGGAACTCATACACAAGGCTTTCAATCCTGACAAGCCTTACGTTCCTTCGGTTAGAAGATTGTCTTCTGACATTACCCATCTGATGTTCTATTTGTTGACAATCGGAATCAGTACCTCGGTGGCTTCAGTGCAGAAATGGCAGAAAGATGAGACGCTTCGAAGAGAATTGGATCGGCAGAGAATCAATACAGAACTCTCTTTTCTGAAAGCTCAAATCAACCCGCATTTCTTCTTCAACACTTTGAATAACATTTATGCGCTGACAAATATTGATGTGAAAAAATCTCAGGAGGCTCTTCTGAAACTTTCCAGAATGATGCGCTACGTCCTTTACGAAAATCAAAAAGATCAAACACTGCTGAGCAAAGAAATTAACTTCATCAAAGATTACATCGAACTGATGAAAATGAGGCTTTCTGAAAAGGT
The DNA here is from genome assembly GCA_044373795.1 of Algoriphagus sp. Classification (GTDB taxonomy): domain Bacteria; phylum Bacteroidota; class Bacteroidia; order Cytophagales; family Cyclobacteriaceae; genus Algoriphagus. Next base: position 22,624 of record JBILPR010000027.1, read on the forward strand.
CAAACTCGATATCCAGATTGATGAACTCAAGGAAGATCTGGTGATCGCTCCGATGTTGCTTTTGCCTTTCCTTGAAAATTCATTCAAACACGGAATCAGCTCTCAATATGAAAGCACTATCAAGATAAAACTCGAAGTAATGGGCGATACGCTGTTTTTCGAAACCAAAAATCACATCTTCCCGATCAATCCCGACAGCCCCGAAGCCAAAGAGAATGGAATCGGACTTGTGAACACCCAGAGAAGATTAACCTTACTTTATCCTGACAAACACCGGTTGAAATTTGGTAAAGACGAAACCAATCAGGAGTATTGGGTAAATCTAACCATCAACCTGGCATGATCCTCAACTGTGTAGCAATCGATGACGAACCTCTGGCCCTTGAGCTGGTCAGTAAGTTTATAAGTCAGACATCCTTTCTGAGGCTTGTCGGGCGGTTTTCCAATGCAATCGAGGCGCTGAGTTTCATTAATCAGAATGAAGTTCAACTGGTATTCCTCGATATTCAGATGCCGGATCTCTCCGGGATGGAACTCGCAAGAGTGCTCGACGGAAAGAAAAATGCTGAGAATACACGAATTATTTTTGCGACAGCTTACCATCAATTTGCTATCGAGGGATACAAAGTGGAAGCGCTGGATTACCTGCTGAAACCTTATAGCTACGAGGAATTCCTTAACGCTGCAACAAAGGCTTATCAGTATTTTGAGCGGATATCCTCTGCTCCAGCTCCTTCAGCTGCTCCAGCCAACAATGGTTCTGAAGTATCTTCTCCAGATTATATTTTTCTGAAAGTTGAATACCAACTCGTCAAAGTGATGCTGAAGGATATCGCTTTTGTAGAAGCTTACAAAGATTATGTGAAGGTTCATTTACTCTCCAAGCCTCATCCGCTTTTATCGCTTACGAGTCTGAAAAGCATGGAAGAAATGCTTCCCAAAAATCAATTCATGCGGGTTCACAGATCATTTATTATTGCTCTGAATCACATCGATTCGATTTCCAAAAACGTCATCCAAATCGGCACGCATAATATCGCTGTTGGAGAAAACTACAAGGATGTTTTCCAGGATTTTTTGGGGAAATGGGTTAAATAGGGTTGGTTGACAGGCCAAACTTATTCAAATGAGTAATCAGTATTCTTTGGCTAATCCTTAGGAATTCAGCCCTTTCTGCAAATACAAACCTTTGCAACAGTTTTTCTCCTGTCACTTTTTGAAGCCAAAAAGTAACCCAAAACCTTAATGCCTGGTTATTTACTTCAAATAGGGAGAGTTTGGTACCAAAAGAAACATCCTTGGCTATTTGATTTTAAAACATTGATCAACCCTAAAAATGGGTGGATTTCCCTCGTTTCACTACGGGAACTAACCCATTTTCTTAACGGCCCGATCTGCTGTTTGAAAACCGTAAATACCCTAGGGCATTACCTAAACATAAACTTTTGAAATCCCCGAATACAGCCTCTCATTTCGACATTTCATATAAAATCATCCTAAAGCAGACGTTTTAATTGTTCAAATGAAGTCCGAAAAAACCACCCATGGTATACGATCTATAAACTCTATACCGATAAATTTACTTAATGACTGAAGACCAAGAAAAATTCATGCGGATAGCCATCGCAATTGCCAAGTCAGGCATGGAAGCCGGCAATGGCGGACCATTTGGCTGTGTGATTGTAAAAGATGGAATCGTAATCGGACAAGGTTCGAATATGGTTCTTAGCACCAATGATCCCACCGCTCATGCCGAAGTTGTCGCCATCCGGGATGCATGCAAGAATCTGAATAATTTCCAGCTCGATGGATGTGAGGTTTATACTTCCTGCGAACCGTGCCCAATGTGTCTGGGAGCTATTTTTTGGGCAAGACCGGAAAGAGTATTTTATGCCTGCACCAAAGAAGATGCTGCAGATGCAGGATTTGATGATGATTTCATCTACCAGGAAATCAAGTTAAAACCGGCTGAAAGAGCAATTCCGATGTTCCCGCTGCTCCGTGAAGAATCTCTGAAAGCATTCGAGATTTGGAAAGAAAAGGGAGATCGGACGCTGTATTGATTGGTTCTTTCCTGAGATTTTTTGAAGTCAAAAATACTTGGAAAAGGCATCTATAGAAAGATCTGAGAAATTCACCATGCATTCCGATAGAACGCTTAAATCAAAAAAAAATCTGCAAGGTCTACCAACCAACCGTTCCGATGGAACGAATGATTAGCAAACCAATTTTTAGAAAAAACAAAAATGCCTGCCATTTTCAAATTAGCACTTTAGACAACAAAAATTCTTTCCTTTTCATCGTTCCTTAGGAACGTATCGTTGGTAGCAAAAAGAAAATTAAAAATCCAACCCGTTTATCGTTCCAGAGGAACGTCTGGTTGGTAAAAAAAATGATCAAGATTGAGTTTGGTTCGTTCCATAGGAACGATTGGTAAAAGATTAATTCTTAGTAGATTAGATTTGCAACAACTATTTTTTCACCATGCCCAACACCTACACTCAGATCCACATCCACCTCATTTTTGCCGTAAAATTTCGAAAAGCTTTGATTCATTCGGAATTAAAGGAACGACTCCATCAATATTTGACTGGAATTATCCAGAATAATGATCACAAAATGCTCCAGATTAATAGCATGCCTGATCATATCCATATGCTTATTGGTTTGAGACCTGTACAATCCTTGTCATCCTTGGTTCAAAATATTAAAAATGAAACCTCCAAATGGATAAATACAAACCAGCTATGCGATTCCAAATTTCAATGGCAGGAAGGTTTTGGTGCGTTTTCCTATTCAAAAAGTCAAATAAACAATGTCATAAAGTATATCCAAAATCAGGAACAGCATCATTTAAAAAAGACTTTCTTAGAAGAGTACGTTTCTTTTCTGGAAGCATTTGAGATCGATTGGAATGAACAATTCATTTTTAAAGAATTGATCTGAGAAATTCACCATGCGTTCCGATGGAACGCCAAAACCCTAAAATCCGCAAGTTCTACCAACCAATCGTTCCTATGGAACAACAGGATTATTCACCCTAAGCCAAGTAATTAGGGCCTGCTGATAAAATATAAAAATCGCATTTTTTGGGATAAGAGCTGGATTTTTAAGAATTTAAAAAGGTACAAGTGCAAGGAAATATGTTAAAGACCTCCAAAAGGCGTGCACCGCACAGCGAATATTCCAGTCCAAATCAGCTATCCCTGGTAGGATTTGAGACTCCGTTTTACAATCAGCTTGTTCCTAACAACCGATGGGTAGTGCTCAGTGCA
>JBILPR010000196.1:0-8193 GCA_044373795.1 Algoriphagus sp.
TTTCGATATGGCAAAAGTCGCGTCGAAGAAAGGCCATCAGTTTCGCTACATCGGAATTGGACTCCACATGGGATATGTCTGGCTGATGATCCATGGCTTGATTTTACTATCGATGGAAGGTCAAGCTCTCTATTATGATTTGCTGCTTCACACGTTCTTTTTGGGATTTACTTTTTCGATGATTTGGGCCCATGCACCGATCATTTTCACTCTGATTTTCGGAATTCGCGAGACACCCTATCATCGAATCCTTTGGTGGGGATGGGGAATTTTCCAACTAACACTGGCAGGAAGGATCGCTTCGAGCGGTTTGGAACTGATGGAATGGAGAAAATTCTTTGGTGTGGCCAACGGCTGGGCCATCCTTGGAATGTTTGCCCTGATGGCAGGAATTGTGATCTGGAAAATTTCCAAAAACCAAAAAACAGAAACTGCGGGTGACAAAAATCACGCTACCGCAAAAGAATCAACCAGAAATTTCGGGATCAATGCCTAAGGGCTTTTTACATATCGCCTGCTCACTTCTTATCCTGCTTAACGGGATGAGTTACTCGATTATACAGGCGCATTTTTTTATTCAGCAAGACCAAATCGCCGCTATCTTTTGCATCAATCAGGACAAACCTGAGATGAAATGTGACGGAAAATGCGAACTGAGCAAAAGACTTTCTGAAGCTCAGGAAAAGGAAAAAAGCCCTGAAAGTATCAATATTAAAGAACTCAATCTGGTTTTTACCATTCCTGTTTTTGCCGAATTGAATATCTCAGATTTTACAATCGAAGAACTAGAATTATTTCCAATGGCTTTTTCTCCGGAAGGAGATATCAGAGGTTTTGACTTTTTTCATCCACCCCAGTCGTGATCTTTTTGATCGACCGATTACCTGACCTCCGAACGGAGGATTGGGAATAGTTTGTCCAAAACGTTCAATCAGATTATGTATTTATGAATTCGCTCACATTCAATTTCACCAAAGTGATCTTGGCAGTCACCCTATTGGCCTGCACTTATTTCACATCTTTTGCACAAGACAAAATATCCATTCAGTTCCTGGACGAAGACACCGGAGTTCCTATCGTTGGATTGACCTATCACTATGGTTTCCAACGGGGAATCTCAACTGATCAGGGCGCAGTCGCCCTTAGTTACAATTCAGAAACCTGGCTATACTTAAGCCATCTCAGCTACGGCACCTGGTCATTGGATCCGGAAGCGGTGGCAGAAGCTGCCCAAAAAGGCAAAAATTTCAAAAAAGAATCCACCCATGGACTTCAGCCCATTTCGGTCATTTCTCTGAAACTTCCGGAGGAAAAAGACAAGAAAATCTCCATTTCCGATCAGGAGCGGCTTCACCATGATGCAGGGGCGATTTTGGCACTCGATCCTGTGATCGCAGGAATCCGAAAAGGAGGAAGTTTTGCATTCGATCCCGTATTGCGTGGTTTCAAATATGACCAGCTAAATGTGGTGATCGACGGACTGCAAAGTGCCAATGCAGCTTGTCCCAACAGAATGGACCCTCCTACTGCCCAAGTGGCGCTCAATAGAATCCGCGAAGTGGAAATCCTCAAAGGCCCTCATGCTCTTCGATATGGAATCGGGCTTGGGGGAACTTTGAATTACGTCCAGGAAAGTCCTGCCTTTACTTCCGAATCCGGCGTCTATGGTCGGTATTCAGGAATGTACGAAAGCAATGGAAACGTCATCAGAAATGAAGGCCGAGTTGGGTTTCAGGGAAATAAGTATGACATCGGAGTTTTGGGAAGCTGGGCTCAGGGAAATGATTACAAGGACGGAGACGGCAATATGATCCCTTCCAATTTCGAACGGGGAACCGTCGGACTTTACGCAGATTTCAAAGCAAGTCAGAAAGATCTGATCCAGTTTTCAGTTAACCGGAATTTTGCCAGAGATGTGGATTTCCCTTCGTTGGCGATGGATCTGAGAACGGATGATACCTGGATGACCAGTCTGAAGCATAGCCGAACTTTCACCGGAGGTGCCCTGAGCAAATGGAATACGTCTGTCTATTTCACCAAAGTTGATCACCTGATGGATAATTTGCTGAGAGAACTGAATCCAAGAATGATGAATGCCAGCGCTCCTGCTACCACAGAAAACTTTGGAGGAAGAACCGAGGGACAATGGACTTTTGAAAAGGGAAAACTTTTCGCAGGAGCTGACTTCAAATCCGAATCAGCACAAGGAACACGCGTGAGGGAAATATTGATGGGACCGATGGCAGGAAAAATATTCTATGACAACCTGTGGCAGGACTCCCAAATCACAAAAACAGGAATCTTTGCAAACTATCTCTTTCCGGTCAAAAGCTATGTTTTCACACTTGCAGGAAGACTTGACGTAAATCAGGCTACTGCCAACGACCTGGCTGAAGAATTCATTCAGGTCAATGGTGAAAGCGACGTGACCCAGCTCAATCCTGGAATTAGCATCGGAGTGCAGCGGGATCTCGGAGAATCCTTTAACCTGGGAATCTGGGCGGCAAGCGTGCAGAGAAGCGGAGGACTTTTGGAGCGCTACATCAATTATTTGCCTGTGGGACTTGATCCCTATGAAATGGTTGGAGATCCTGAGTTAAACCCCGAAACCAACAATGAATTGGATCTGGTACTTGGGTACGAAAAGAACAAAATCAGCGTCGAACTGACTCTTTTTGGCTCTTACCTCACCGATTATATCACGTCAGAAAAGACGGACCTCAAACCCAAACTAGCCACCAGTCCGGGAGTGAGACGCTATCTTAATGTGGATGATGCTTTCAAAACAGGTTTCGAACTGGCTTTCCAGCAGCGATTGACAAGCCACTTTTCCCATAACCTTCAAGTGGCCTACACTTACGGAAAAGATCTGGTGTTGAATGCTCCGCTTCCTGAAATTGCGCCACTGGATTTGAGATATTCTTTTCGCGGACAAGCGCTGGAGAATAAGTTGAATGCAGGCGTTAATCTGAGATATGTTGTTGCGCAGAAGAGAGTTTCCGAGGCATTTGGTGAGGGCACCACACCCGGGTTTACGCTGCTCGATCTTGACGTGAGTTATCTGATTACTGAAAAAATAATGGTGAAGACAGGAGCTCAAAACCTGCTAAAAGAAACCTATTTCGAGCACTTAAGCCGACCGATTGGCGTAAATAAAACTCCACTTTATTCTCCGGGAAGAAACTTCTTCCTCATGGTTAGCGTAAAGTTCCCTTAGGTTTTCTTGATTACAAAAAACCGGCTTTTGATAGAGGCCGGTTTTTTTTTATTTTATGAATGAAAGCAGGTATCAGCTGATAATTCCTGCAGCGTCATTGATTTTTGAAGACTTGAGAACCTCCATAAAATCTTTCAAATGCTCGATTTCCACGTGATCCATCACCACGATCTTGTACCAAAGATTGGATTCATCATGGGATTGGGGTACCAGATTAAACTTCTGGGCGACAGATTTCGGAATAGCTGAAGATCGGATGGCAACAATATTCATTTGAGGCTCCCGGAAATATGGAATTGCCAATTCATCAAGTTGCTTGCATAGCCAGTTAGTCCGCATCTTGAGGACTGAGATTTTTTCAAACCATTTATGTGGTCCATAAGTGGTCAGAATGATCCAAACTGCAACTGCATTGGCGCCGGATCTGCTTCCGCAAAGCGTCAGATCCAGCCCTTCCACATATTTTGCTTCCTTGGTGACGACGAATTCAATCAGCCCTTTTCGGCAAACAAAAATCCCGGTTCCGTAGGGCGCCTGCAACATCTTATGGGCATCGATCGTGATTGAACTGATGTCCGGATTCTGGAAATTAATCCTGCTTTCATGGTCTCCGAAAGGATAAACAAATCCTCCGTAAGCTCCGTCGATATGGATCCGATATGGCACATCCAAAGATCTGAGGACAGTCGAAAAATGCTCAGGATCATCGACTGACCCAAACATCGTGCTTCCCAAATTGGAGATGACGATGAAGTATTTTTTCCCTGATTTGATTGCATTTCGGACGGCATGAAAAATAGCATCGATGCTAAGTTCGCGGGTATCCGGGTGAACAGGAACGGAGACCAAATCCAGCATCAGCACATTGGCACCCTTCGGAATCGAGTAATGTGCATCCTCGGAGGCAAGGATTGCGATTTCTTCCAATTTTGCTCCCCGCTTTTTCATGAATTCATTTCGATAAATCCAAAGCGCCTGCAAGTTAGCCTCGGTCCCTCCCGGAGAAATGTATCCGTCAAATTCCCCCTCACCTATTTTGAATAAATCCACCGCGATCATATTCAGGACTTCACGCTCGACCGCCTGAGTGCCCTTGAAAGAATACTCCGAAGTACCATAGGTATGGCATCCGATATGATTTGGGTTTGCGATATAGGTATTCAATACAGGCATTTCCCGGAGGAAAATTGACTCATTTGCAAAAACACGCTCATCCAGCTTGGATGCAGGATAGCCGAGGTTGGCATCCTTGCTGAAGTCCACATTATCCTTCAAAGCCCGCTGAACCCGATCGAGTCTTTCTTCAGCGGTAAATTTTTTCCAATAATTCATCTGAATATTCATTCTCACCGGTTTTAGGTCCCAATCAGAAAATGGCTTTGGGTCAGTTTTATTCGCACAAATCACTCCATTTGAAAATTCATTTTTGAAGATAAACTTCATCCCAAAAGATGATTTTTATCATAAAGGATATTTTTATCCTTTATGACCTTCGAATGAAAATTTAACTAATTAACCCATGAAAAATCTTCTCCCCATCAACTTTGGAATAGCTCTTATCCTCATTACTGCAGGTTGCGGCGGTCAGCCTGAAGGTGTGGCTACAGTAAGTTCTGCAGAATCCGCAACATCAGTCGGACAATCCGGCGTACAGGACAAGGATTCAAAACCGAATGTGGTCCAGGTAGCTGTCGGATCCCCAGATCATACTACGCTCGTTGCTGCTCTGCAGGCTGCCAGCTATGTGGATGCTCTTAGTAATGTTGGACCGTTTACAGTTTTCGCACCCACGAATGCAGCATTTGACCTGCTTCCTCCCGGTACGGTGGATGATTTGGTAAAACCTGAAAACCAACGAAAACTTCGGGATATTCTGGAATACCACGTCTTATTGGGAGTGTACAAACCTGAAGACTTCGTCAACGGAAGAAATCTTGGAACTGCAGACGGTCGAAACGTCACTGTGGCAGTGGCCGAAGATGGAACAGTGACCATCAATGGTGCAAAAATCATCGGAACTGTACCTGCATCAAACGGCATCATCCACGTGATTGACCAAGTCCTGATCCCTGCTGATAAATGATAGATTGATTTTAAATGGTTGAAATGGTAGAAAGGCCGGATCTGTGTAGGATTCGGTTTTTCTTTTTGTAAAAAGGGTAAAAAGAGGAATGTACAGTGATACACCGAGTTATTTTTGGCTGGCGGAGTTGAATATCGTTGAGATTTTCCGCCGTGGCGAGCGAATTTTTGAAATTTTTCAATCCTATGAGGTTTCAAAAAAGGCAAAGGATACTCTTGTTTCTTTCGCGGACTTTGTTGCTGTAAAATATTACCACAAAAGTCACAAAGAAGACAAAGAGCTTCGCTTCAAAACTTTTTGACGAATGCAGATTAAGACTTTCTTTTGTTGCCTTTTGGTCCTTTGTGGTTGAAAAACAAGGTCTTATTCATCTTATTCCCGATATTCTTATTGATTTTATAATCCTATGAAGTTCTGAAAATGGCAAAAGATACATTGATTTCTTTGCGGTCTTTGTGGTGAAAAAAAACCTGTCACTTCTTAAAACTCAAATTGATCCATTGATACTCTTAAAAAAAAGGACTGTAAGATTTCTTTTTTTGCTTGAAGATTGCTACGTAAATTTCGGACAATTAACTCCGTCATGTTTTCAAAAGCTTCTCAATACGCCATCAAAGCAATCATTTTCATTTGGACTCAAAGTCTTCAGGATCGAAAAGTGGGAGCGAAAGAAATCGGGGCTGGCATCGCTGCACCGGAAGCTTTCACCGCAAAAATCCTCCAAATCCTGAGTAAAGCTAAACTTGTGGGCTCCATCAAAGGACCAAATGGAGGCTTTTTCACGGACGACACCCATGGAAAATACAACTTGAAAGATGTCGTGAAGGCAGTAGATGGAGATACTCTATTTACGGGTTGCGCTGTGGGCTTACCCAAATGCTCTGAAGTAAACCCCTGCCCTTTGCACTTCGAAATAGTAAAATGCAGAAAGGAACTGGACACCATGCTTACTTCCAAAAGCATGAGGACTTTAGCAATCGAAGTAATCAAAGGTGAAACAAACCTAGCCGGACTTGTGAAATAGATTGCCTTATTCAACGCCTGTACTAAAAAAAGAAACACCTTGAAATATCAGATTCAAGGTGTTTCTTTTTCTCAAATTGGAAATTAAACTTTCCGCGGAAAGGATACAAAAAAGGTAGAACCAACTCCTGTACCCGTGTCTGCCCAGATTTTACCCCCGTGTTTTTCCACAAATTCTTTGCAAAGAATCAAGCCCAATCCTGTTCCCTTTTCATTTTTAGTCCCTATTGAAGAAAAAGTAGCGTCAATTCTAAACAGCTTCGCGAGATCATGCTGGTTTATTCCAATTCCATTATCCCTAACAGCCAAAATCACTTTATCGGGATCTCCCTTTGTATAAATTAGAATTTCTCCTCCCGAGTGGGTAAACTTAACTGCATTTGACACCAGATTCCTGACAATGGTCGCAAGCATATCCTTGTCCGCCAAGACCTCAATTTCATTTGAGATTTCATTTTTGATCGTTACATCCTTTTGGATGGCGATTTGATCAAACATTTCTGTTACTTCATTGACCACCTCATTCAACACAATCCGCTTCGGATCAAAAATAATCCTCCCTGTCTGAGATTTTGCCCATTGCATCAGGTTACCAAGCAGATCCATCGCCCTGATGGAAGATTCCAAAATAATTTCTGCAAACTCCTCTGCCGCTTTATAATCATTTTGGCGAATCTCCATCCTTAACAATTCGCTATACCCGATGATGGCATTGAATGGATTCTTGAGATCATGTGCAATAATCGAAAAGAACATATCTTTCTGTGAATTCAGAATATGGAGTTGTTTGACCACTTCCTCCAATTCAATTTCGGCTTTTTTGCGATCGGTAATATCCATCACGATGAGTAGACAATGATCTAATTGGTCTTCTTCCACTATCGCTGTCAGCTGAGCATGGATAGGAGGACTTCCAATTCCCATTACCATAATATCAGTAGCCTGTTTGCCTTCACTTTTAAAAGCGTTTTCAAGAAACTGATTGAAGGAAGGAAGTTCTTTTTCCTGAATAAACCGTCCAAAAGACTTATTCTTCAGGAAAGACCGGTCTTTTCCCAACATCTTCGATCCCATCAGATTCAGCTCCAGAATTTTCCCTTCGCTCGAAAGGGTGAAATATCCAATAGGAGCAAAATCGTATAAAGAAGTGTACTTATGTGCAATGCTTTCGGACCTCTCCCGCGCTAGTTTCAATTCTTCGTTTTGAAGTTCCAACTCGATCTGATGTACTTCGAGCTCGTGGACAAGTCTCAAAAGGTCTGCTTCACTAGGAGTCAAACTGACTTTAGCAGATTTTATTTTTAAAATTTCCTCTGCTTTTTTTCTAAGTTGGTTTTTGTCAGACTTTTTGTTGGAGTCCATTTTTAATTAAGTAAAAGTTGGTGTTGAAAAATTCGGGTGTAGTAATTTTAAAATAATGTAATAAATTTTTTCCCTTTTCAAAATCCTATTTCATAATCAGTTAGTCTATTTTTTTTCCTTATTCACTTTTTGGAGAGCGTCGTTCAGTTCTTTAAGTTCTATTTCAAGCATTTTCGCTACAGTGATATCTGTGAAAGTGATGACCACTCCGTCCACTTTATCATCAAGAGTGCGGTAAGGCATGATTCGCACACTGAACCACCGATTATCATTGGTAGCAATTGGTTTCTCAATGGTGTTTAATTTATTCAATACGTTCTTGACATGGGCTTCCATATCAGGATAATTTAAATTGGTAACCAAGTCAGTGAATGGTCTTCCTATATCGCTTTTCCTGATCTTTACGATATTTTGCGCAGGATCAGTATAGCGACGGATATTGAAGTCCTTGTCGAGGAAGAGAGTGGCTATCTCGGTGCTGTTTAGGAGGTTTTTCATGTCATAATTT
>JBILPR010000028.1:0-25850 GCA_044373795.1 Algoriphagus sp.
TTTTGACGTAATAGCTATTGCTTCTATTGGCTTTTGCAAACTCTTCCTCCAGTTCCTGCTGAACCATTTCAACAAAAAGTCCGGGATTGTCACGACCGTAGAGCCTGAAATAAAGATAAGCTTTGTTGTCGCGGCTGAATTTAACAAGGTCTAAAAGCAGTTCATTGACCTCTTTTTCATTGAGATAGCTTAGCTCCTTTTTGATTTCTGATAAACTCGGTATCTGCATTTTTTTAGCCAGATGATAGTTGACTGTTTATTTGTTGGTAAATTCTGAAATTTGAAGCGTCGAAAAAAACTCCGGGAAATCAAAATCAAAACAATTTCTAAAAGTAAACGATTTTCCAATGGTGAGAAGAATTTTCCTATTCCAAAAGGATTGAAAACTATCGCATAAATAGCTATGTTTAGTGTAATTATTGGAGACTTATGGAAGCGTACGGACAAATATTATTAATAGCGATGCCAGCCTTTTTTCTACTCATTATGGTGGAGAAGTTTTGGGGGATTTACAAGGGAAATGACACTGTTCCTGTAAATGACATGATTTCAAGCCTAAGCTCAGGTATAACTAATGCGACTAAGGATGTGTTGGGATTAAGCATCGCAATCATTTCTTATGGTTGGCTTGTTGACAGGGTTTCGGTTTTTGAAATCAGTTCAGGTTGGATCACATTTGTGATTGCCTTTGTCGTGTTGGATTTTGCAGGTTATTGGGTTCATAGAATATCACATGAGTACAATATTTTTTGGAACAATCACATTATTCACCATAGCAGCGAAGAGTTTAATCTGGCTTGTGCTCTCCGACAGAGCATCTCTTCGGTTGTCAGGATTTTCGGGATTTTCCTGTTGCCGGCAGCGATTTTGGGTGTTCCTCAGGAAGTGATCAGCGTCGTGGCCCCGCTCCATTTATTTTCGCAGTTTTGGTATCATACCCGTCATATCAACAGAATGGGTTTTTTAGAGAAAATCATTGTTACGCCTTCTCATCACCGAGTTCATCACGCCATTAATCCGATTTATCTGGATAAAAACTACGGGCAGATTTTCATCATTTGGGACAGGATTTTCGGGACCTACCAAGATGAACTGGATGATGTTCCAGCAGTTTATGGAGTCACCAGACCTGTTCAGACCTGGAACCCGATCAAGATAAATTTCATGCATCTTTGGCTACTGATTAAGGATGCATGGAGAGCTCAGAATTTTGCTGATAAATTGAGAATCTGGTTTATGCCTTTGGGATGGAGACCGGAAGATGTTGCGTCAAAATATCCGGTAGAAAAAATTAACGACGTTTTTCATTTTGAAAAATATAGCCCAAAGCTTTCCCAGAAATTGCTAACCTGGAGTGTGATTCAGCTTTTGATCCTTCTATTGATAATAAGTTATCTTTTTGGAAATATTGCAGAAATCGGAGCTCCAGGCATGTTTATCTACGGGGGTTATGTTTATTTGAGCGTCTATGCGATGACAGAATTGATGGACAAAAACCCCATTGCCTGGTTATGGGAAATTTTAAAATCTTCATTCGGAATTTTGGTGATACTCACAACCGGAGACTGGTTTGGATTGAGTGAAAATATTCCGGGATTACTTCCGGTTTTGATCGTTTATTTTGTGATTTCCGCAGGAGCTTCTACTTGGTTTTCTATTAAAGAAAATAAACTTGTTATCGCTCACAATTAGAAAATCTCCTGAAACTATTCCATGAAAGAACTTCAGTCAATCATCAAGGCTTACCAAAAATCCAAGTCTCAAAATCAAAAAACAGCCTTGGCCACAGTAGTAAAAGTTGATGGTTCCGCCTATCGGAGACCCGGAGCCAGAATGCTGGTTACAGAGGATGGGGAATTGACGGGATCAATTAGCGGCGGTTGTTTAGAGGGTGATGCATTAAGAAAATCTCAGGCAGTTATTTTTCAGCAAAAGTCCATGTTGGTTACTTATGACACCACCGATGAGGACGATCAAAAATTTGGAATTGGGCTTGGTTGCAATGGCATCATTCAGGTTTTGATTGAGCCAATTGATTCCGAAAATGCCGGAAATCCTATTGAACTCTTGAAAATCGCCCTTGAAAATCGGATTCCAGGAGTCCTGATTACCGTTTTTTCCTTGAAGCACTCACGTGCGGAGCAAGTTGGAACCAAAGTCCTTTGGAAGGAAAAACAAGCCATTGGTAATCCTGAATGCCTTGATTCCAGCCTTTGGGAATCAATTCAATCCGAATTATCAGATCTTGATTTTACAACTAGCTCAATCAAATCCTACCCGGAACTGGATGAGATCAGTGTCTTCTATGAATCGATCAAACCTGTGATTCGTGTTTTACTTTTTGGAGCCGGAAATGACACAATCCCTGTTGCAAAAATGGTGGACTTGCTGGGTTGGGAATTGGTTTTGATAGACGGAAGAAAGACACACGCAACGGATCGGAGATTTCCAAAAGCCAGCAAAATCGTGATTGCTCAGGGAGATGAAGCGGTTAAACATTTGGAAGCAGATTCAAATACCGTGGCGCTTTTGATGACTCATAATTTTGAATATGAAGTCGTGGTTTTAGAGCATCTCGTCCCCTTGCAATTACCCTACATAGGGATTTTGGGTCCTAGGAAAAAAGGCTTCAAACTGATGGAGCGGTTGCAAATGAAAGGAATCCAAGTGCCGACTTCTAATATTTATTCACCAATAGGTTTGGATATCGGAGCGGAAGGTTCGGAAGAAATCGCTTTATCAGCTTTAGCTGAAATAAAAGCAGTTTTGAGCAAAAAACAGCCGATCTTTCTGCGGGTAAAGGAAGGCCCCATTCATTAATAAGATTCATGGACACGATAAATACAGGTTTGATAATTCTTGCAGCAGGAGGTTCCTCACGAATGGGAGAACCCAAACAATTACTACATTTCGAAGGAAAAACATTTCTTCAGAGCACAATTGATGCAGCTTTAGGCTCTCAGGTCACCAGTCGAATTGTGGTTTTAGGATCCGACAAAGACGAAATCAAAAAGACTTTTAGAGCTGATACTATCCCGGTGATTCATAATCCTGATTGGGAAAAAGGGATGGCTTCCACCATGAATAAAGGGTTGAATTATCTTACCAAATACAAAACTCCTGATCAGGTTATCATTTTACTTTGCGATCAGCCTTTTGTGCATTCAGGGATTTTGGATGCGTTAATTGAAACTCAAAAAGCCACAGGCAAAGGAATTGTCGCTTGTAAATATTCCGAAACATTGGGAGTTCCAGTGCTTTTCACCAAGAAATACTTCCCGGAAATGCATGCTTTGAAAGGCAGTGATGGAGCTAAGAAACTCATATATGCTCATTTGGATGATGTGGCGGAAGTTGATTTCCCAAAAGGAGCCGTTGATATTGATACCTATGAGGATTATGAGCAATTGATATCCAAGCTGCCGAAAAAGGAGAAGTAGAGAGATTACTCAATATCTAAAAAAAACTCCTCCAAATTCAATTTGAAGCCTGATACGGCCGAGGATTCTGCGAAATCGCCTGAGGTCAATAGACGTGACGGCATGTATTTTCCTTCTACCAAAGTATAGATCAGCAGATCTTGATTTTCTGGGTGAATCACCCAATATTCCTTTACCCCGTTTAATTCATACAAATCGAACTTGTGTTTAAGTTCGGTCTTACTATTTCCAGGAGAAAGGATTTCCACAATCAAATTCGGGGAGCCAATACAACCTCTGTCATCTAATTTTTCGGGATCGCATATAACGCAGATATCCGGCTGAACGACATCGTGAATTTTATGGTCTTGTTTGGATTCTTTTGGGAATCGCACATCAAATGGGGCAACATATACTTGGCAAATATGGCCTTTCAAATAATTCCCCAAAACTAAATACAACTCTCCCAACACTTTTTGATGTATTCTTCTCGGTGCTGCAGCCGCTTTTTTGAAAATTTTCCCCTTAATCAGTTCAACTACTTCATCCATCTGCCAAGTCATATAATCAGCATAAGAATAGTAGCCATATTCAATATCGGGTTCGTTGGCAGTTACCGGCTTTTTGCTTTCCATTATTTAAATATACTGATTATAAGGCTTTTGGTGTTTAATATAATCACATGTTTCGGGGTGAATCTTAGTTCCTTTCATTGTCCTTTCTCAGCTCCTCAACCACCTTTTTCACCCAATCAATAGTTTTATCAATATCTGATTCGGTAGTTTCTTTGCCTAAAGAAAACCGGATTGAAGATCTGCCCAAATCTGAATCCAAACCCATTGCATGAAGTACATGGCTGGGTTTGGGAGAAATGGAAGTACAAGCAGAACCGGAACTCACTGCTACTTTCTGATTGAGCTTTTGAAGTAACTCTACTCCTTCCACTCCTGCGAAAGCAATGTTTGTCACATGTGGTAAACGATCCTTTTGGACTCCGTTCAGAAATGTTCCAGGTAATTCCAAAACCTTAGATTCAAGTTTGTTTCGAAGGATTTCAAGTCTTCTTCCCTCCGACTCCATCTCTTTCAATCTCCATTCAGCGGCCTTCCCAAAACCGACAATTCCCGGAACATTGAGTGTTCCGCTCCGAAAGCCTTTCTCATGTCCTCCCCCATCGATTTGAGCAATCGGTTTTGGAAGAGGATTATTGTGTCGAATGTAGAGCGCTCCAACTCCTTTTGGGCCGTAGAGTTTGTGCGCTGAAATAGCCATCATGTGAATTCCTTTGACAGAAACGGGGATTTTCCCTGCAGCCTGAACAGCATCTGTGAAAAGGATAATGTCGTGTTCATCCGCTATTTTTTTGATTTCTTCCATCGGGTGAATTACCCCTGTCTCATTATTTGCCCACATCAGCGTAATCATTTTAGTATATGGCAAAATGGCGGATCGGAGTTGGTCAAGATCGATTTCTCCTTCCCTGTTTACTGGTAAATAAGTCACCTCCGCCCCTCCTGAATAGATGGATTTGAAGGTGTCTAAAATAGCTTTATGCTCAGTTTTGCAAGTAATGAAATGCTGCTTTTCTGCTATATTCAAATCAAAAATCCCCTTTATCGCCAGATTGATTGCTTCGGTCGCGCCTGAGGTAAAAATGATTTCCTTCGGTTGGGCACCTATCAAATTTGCAATCTGCTCCCGCGCTGTTTCTACCGAATTTTCTGCCACCCAACCATAAGGATGGTTTTTGCTGGCAGCATTGCCAAAATGAACTCCAAAATAAGGAAGCATCGCTTCAATCACTTCTGGTGCGCAGGGCGTGGTTGCGTTACAATCGAGGTAAATCGGGTAATCCATAGTTAACAATCTAGAATTTGAAAATACTGTCTTTTGAACTGTTAAGCCAAAAAATGAGGAAATTCAGTTCGAATTTTTACTTTCGTCCATGCAGGAAAAATGGAATTTTGAAATTGAGCAATCCAATGACTTGAACTCTGAGAAATCAATCAAGGATTTGATTCAATCGAAGGAGAAAGATCTGGGAATTTTCCTTTCCTATTATTTTAAAAAAGAAGGCGCTATTGCTGAAAAAGTATCTCTCGGTTCTGAAATAACATTTTTGACCGATTATACAGGTAAGTTCAAACTTGAATTTGATTTGGTTCACTTCAATGCATGCCTTGCAATAAATGAGCAAAAGCGTGACCTCATAGAAATGAATTTTGAATTTGATTCAGACTTTAAAAACCTAACGCTGATTGGTCCTTATTGGCCGGAGCGAGGAATGGATGAGATTTAGATTTTAGACCCAAGATGCAAGACACAAGATTTGCAATAAAGGGATAATAGCGCATTGCATTTTGGTTGCAATTCTTTTCGATTAAAGTATTTTTGGGCCACTACTAAGTCTTATGAAAGAATCCACCGAATCTCTGAATTTTATTGAGCATATCATCGAAGAAGACCTTGCCAATGGCTTTTCTCCAGAAAAGCTCAGGTTTCGTTTTCCTCCCGAACCAAATGGTTACCTTCATATCGGTCATGCGGCATCTATTTGCCTGAATTTTGGGTTAGGTGAAAAGTACAATGCGCCTGTCAATCTTCGATTCGACGATACCAACCCAGCTAAAGAAGAACAAGAATACGTAGACGCCATCAAGCGGGATATCGCTTGGCTTGGTTTCAAGTGGGCAAATGAGTGCTATTCTTCGGATTATTTTAAGCAACTCTATGATTGGTCTGTGTTGCTAATCAAGGAAGGAAAAGCCTATGTAGATCAGCAAACCTCCGAGCAAATTGCTGAGCAAAAAGGATCTCCTACCACTCCAGGCACACCAAGTCCATTTCGGGAAAGACCGATTAATGAAAATCTCGAACTTTTCGAAAAAATGAAAAATGGAGATTTTCAAGCCGGTTCCTATCTGTTGCGGGCAAAAATCGACATGGCCTCTCCAAATATGCACATGCGAGATCCCATCCTCTACCGGATCATAAATGCTGCTCACCACCGAACTGGAACGAATTGGTGTATCTATCCAATGTATGACTGGGCCCATGGAGAGTCAGATTACATTGAGCAAGTCTCCCACTCGTTTTGCACACTGGAATTCAAAGCCCATCGTGAGCTTTACGATTGGTATCTAGATCAAGTATATGACTCCAATTTACTGCGACCAAAACAGCGAGAGTTTGCCCGCCGTAATTTGAGCTACACGGTGATGAGTAAGCGAAAGCTTCTTGAACTGGTGCAGAATAAAGTAGTCGCGGGTTGGGACGATCCTCGTATGCCAACAATTTCAGGTTTGAGAAGAAGAGGCTATACTTCTGGGTCGATTCGCAAATTCAGTGATCTGGCAGGAATCGCCAAGCGGGATAACGTAACCGATGTTTCTTTGCTGGAGTTTTGTATCCGTGAAGACTTGAATAAAACGGCCACCCGAGTGATGGCAGTTTTGAATCCTGTCAAATTGGTCATTACCAACTTTCCCGAAGGAAATGTGGAAATCCTTGAAATGGAAAACAACCCTGAGCAACCTGATTCAGGAACTCATGAGGTGCCTTTTTCCAGGGAATTGTACATCGAGCGAGAGGATTTCAAAGAAGATGGAGGCAAGAATTTCTTTCGACTTTCTTTAGGAAATGAAGTTCGACTGAAAAGCGCGTACTTCATTAAAGCAGAGTCTATTGTAAAAGATGAAGCTGGAAATATTCTTGAAATTCACTGCACTTACGACCCTGAGTCCCGATCCGGAAGCGGATCAGAGGCCAGTCAGCGAAAAGTAAAAGGAACCCTGCATTGGGTTTCCATTACTCATGCTATCAAAGCTGAGGTTCGGGAATACGATCGCTTGTTTTTGGAAGAAGCACCGGATTCGCATGAGGAGAAGAACTTCATGGAATTCTTGAATCCCAACTCTCTGTCAATTATAAAAGAAGCCTATCTCGAGCCCTTTTTGGCAAATGCGATTTTGGATGATAAATACCAGTTTCAGCGATTAGGTTACTTTACACTTGATGCCGACTCAACAAATGGGAATCTGGTATTTAACAAAACTGTGGGTTTGAAAGACACTTGGGCCAAACAAAACACGGAAGCTCCGGTTCAAAATCAATCGAAGCCTCAAGCTCCGGCACAGAACCAAGTTGAAAGAAAAGCATTGAACGAAATTCAGCAGATCGGTAAAAAGCTTACGAATCTTTCCGGGGAAAAATTGGAAACAGCCTTGAATTCCATCAGAGAATTTGCAGAAAATGTGACTTTCGAAGAATTGGAACCTCTTTTTGGAACTGCTGCAAAAAAGACAGGAACCAGAATCGGTGTAATCCTGACCTTGAATGTTTTATTGAAGAAAGGGCAAGAGAAAAATCAGGCTGTTAAAGATTTCATTCAATCTTGCTTGACTGATGAAAATGATATTCTTCGATCAGAAGCAGAAAAGTTTGCATAAAGACTAACGAGCCAAATACATTTAATCAAGCCTGTCAAGTTTCAAAAACTTGGCAGGTTTTCTTTTTTTTTATCATTTTCAAAAAATCTGATTTTTGAGAATCTATACTGTCTAAAACATACCAGACATATATCTTCTCCTTAAAATCAACCTATTTTTCTGCAGGCTGAAAATCGATAAAACTCAAAAAAAACGCCAATGCATGATACAATGGCGTTTTTAACTTGGAAAAATTAGTTACCCTCTTGTGATCGCTAATTTGATATCAGAAAATTCTTTCTGCTCAATAAATGGCTGACTTCGCAATCTTCTGCCAGTAGCTGAGAAGATCGCATTTGCGATGGCACCGCCTGTTGGTGGCAGCGCAGGTTCTCCCAATCCTGTCGGATCGAAACCGCTGTCAACGTAGTGAACATCAATCTCAGGAACTTCTTTCATTCGGATTAAGCGATAGGAATCGAAGTTTCTCTGCTTTGGAACTCCGTTTTCAAACGTCAAATTACCATACATCGCATGGCCCATTCCATCCACTATTCCTCCCCTTACCTGATGATTAGCACCGGTTGGGTTCACTACCATTCCGCAGTCGGTCACCGCAGTTACCTTCTTCAAAACTGGGCCTCCGCTTTCCATTGCTATATCAGCAACTTGGGCAACATAAGATCTATGAGAGAAATAAACACTGAAGCCTTGCTTCACATCCGGGTTTTTGCCCCAGCTTGACTTTTCTGCTGCAGTTTTTATGACTCCGATCATTCGATCTGCATCATATCCTAATTCTCCACCAACCGGAGAAGTTTTAGCTTTCTGCAGGAGTTCCAATCTGAATTGTACCGGATCTTTCTTTGCTGCCAAAGCCACTTCATCCATAAAGGATTGCTCAGCGTAAGCAAGGAAATTGGTGATCGGAGCTCTCCATGCATTTGTCGTAATGGTTGATTTATGCTCGATTGATTCAATGAGGACGTTTTCTACTGCTCCTGCTGGAAAATTGTTTTCGCGAGTGCAGTTTCCTGCATTCATTCCGACACCTCGAAGTTTATAGCCAACCATATTTCCGGTTTCATCCAAAGCTGCTTCAAATCTATAGCGAACTGCCGGACGGTAAGCTCCGCCTGTCAATTCATCTTCTCTGCTCCAGGTTACTTTCACAGGAGCATTCATTGCTCTTGATACTTCGACAGCCTCTATCACATAATCGGCACGGAGTCTTCTTCCAAATCCACCACCCAATCGGGTGATTTCAACAGTTACATTTTCCGGAGGAATTCCCAAAAGAGTAGCTGTCTCTTGTCTGGCCCGATCCGGAGTTTGAGTTGGGCCGATCAATTCAACTTTATCACCCTTTACGTGGGCAAAGAAGTTTTCAGGCTCCATTGGTGAATGCGCCAAGAATGGACACTGATATTCTGCAGTGATTACCTGAGCAGCATTTTTAAATGCTAAGGCAACATCTCCATTTTCTCTTTTGATTTCAGCTTTGCCAGTGGCAAGCAATTCTTTGAAAATACCGTCGTGATCCGCTGAACTTTCCACAGCACCTTCCGGCTCATATTCTACTCGAATCAATTTTTTAGCTTTTAACAAAGGCCAGGTAGAAGTTCCAACCACGGCTACATTTGTTCCAAAAGTGATTACATCCTTCACCCCTGTTACTCCCCGTGCAGCGCCGTCATCCACAGATTTGATTTTCATTCCAAAAGGTGCTCTCTGAATCATAGCATGAAGCATTCCTTCTCTGTAAAAATCAAGACCATACATCGGCTGACCGGTGTACATCTCCTTGGAATCAACATTTTTCACTGGAGTTCCGATGATTTTGAAATCCTTCTTGTCTTTCAAAGTCACTTCTTCGGGAGCTGTCATGGTGGAAGCCTCAGCGACAAATTCACCGAAATGACCTTTTTTGCCAGAACCCTCATGTGAAATGATCCCTTTCTCAACTTTGATCTCGCCTGCAGGTACATTCCATGTTTTGGCGGCAGCAGCTACCAATACAAACTTGGCAGTTGCTCCGGCTTTTCTCAATCTTTCCCAACTATGGGGCATAGCTCCTGAGCCGCCGGTCAATTGACGATCATATTTGGCAGGATCGAGATTGGCTTGCACGACTCGTACTTTTTCCCAGTCTGCTTCCAGCTCTTCAGCTACCACCATCGGGAATGAAGTTTTGATATTTTGGCCTAATTCAGGATTTGGTGAGTAGATCACCACGTCTCCTGTTGGAGAGATCGACAGGTAACTGTTAAATGGTTTTGCTTGGGAAAGGATCTCTTCAATGGTGAGAACTTCCACTTTTGGGGAATCACAGCTGAACCAGTTGAACCCGATAAACAAACCTCCGGCGGTTGTGCTGGCGATTTTCAGAAAGTCTCTTCTGCTTGCTTTAGTCAGTGTGCTCATGGTTATTGGGTTTTAGCTGCAAGCGCAACGGCTTCGCGGATTTTATGATAAGTACCACAACGACAAATGTTTCTGTTCATCGCGTTATCAATCTCATCCATGGTTGGATTCGAATTTTCATTCAAAAATGCTGCAGCATTCATGATCTGACCTGCCTGACAATAGCCACATTGAGCGACGTCTACTTCAGCCCAGGCCTTTTGCACAGGATGATTTCCGTCAGTCGATAAGCCTTCAATAGTGGTGACTTCAGCATTTCCCACACTGGAAACCGGAGTCACGCAAGAAAAAGTCGAATTCCCGTTCAAATGAACAGTGCAAGCACCGCATTGCGCGATGCCACATGAAAACTTGGTTCCTACAAGTCCCAAATGATCCCGAAGAACCCACAAAAGTGGGGTATCATCTTCGACATCAACAGTATGGGTTTTGCCGTTGATTTTCAGGTTAAAGTTGGCCATGGATTTATTATATGGTTTGATTTGTGGTTTAAGTTAAAGAAAAAGAGTGTTTTAACCGTTTTGAAAGCTGATTTTTTGCCAGAATTTGATGAATTGCTATTAGGGCATTTGAATGAATTGGAAACAGGCAGAAATGAGCTGTTGTTTTCTAAAAGTCATATTTTGGTATATCTTTAATTTCTTGTTTTTAATAACCAATCTAACCTATTATGAAAAAAATAAATGCTGCAATCGTGGGAACCGGTTTTATCGGTCCGGCCCATTTAGAAGCACTTCGAAGAATCCCTAATGTAGAAGTAATTGCCCTTGTTGAAGTAAATCAGGCTTTAGCCGATGAAAAAGCCAAAATCCTGGGTATTCCAAACGCCTATACTTTTGATGAGATGCTCAAGCAGTCTGACATTGATGTAGTACATATTTGCACACCAAATTTCCTCCATTTCTCTCAGGCAAAGGCAGTTTTATTGGCAGGAAAGCATGTGATCTGCGAAAAGCCTTTGGCAGTTAAAATCGAAGAAGCGGAAGAATTAGTGAAAATAGCGGCCGAGAAAGGGCTGGTAAACGCTGTTCACTTCAATCTGCGCTACTATCCGATGGTCAGACAGATGAAGACTATGCGTGAAAAAGGCGAATTGGGAGAAGTATATTCTATCATGGGTTCATATCTTCAGGATTGGTTGTTTTTGCAAACTGATTACAACTGGAGATTGGAGCCGGATAAATCTGGCGATAGCCGGGCGATTGCAGATATCGGATCCCACTTACTGGACATCACAGAATATGTAACCGGATTGAAAATCACTGAGGTTATGGCTGATTTCTCAACTATTCACAAGACCCGATTGAAGCCTTTGAAAGCAATCGAAACGTATTCAGGCAAAATGCTTGACATGTCAGATTATCAGGAAGTTCCGATTAATACCGAAGATCACGCAACTGTACTACTTCGTTTCGATAATGGATCAAAAGGTTCTATCACAGTTTCTCAGGTAAGTGCAGGAAGAAAGAATCGTTTGAATATTGAGATCTCTGGATCAAAATCAAATTTCGAATTCAACTCTGAGCGTCCAAACGAACTTTGGATCGGAAAAAGAGAGAAGGCAAATGAGAGTTTGATGAAAGATCCTTCTTTGCTTCATCCGGAAGCCTCTGCTTTGGTTAGTTTCCCGGGCGGACATAATGAGGGCTTCCCTGATACTTCCAAGCAAATGTTTAAGGAAGTTTATGCGGCTGTCATCGAAGGAAAACAACCTGAAAGCCCTTCATTCCCAACTTTTGCAAGCGGATTGAGAGAGTTGATTATTGGCGAAAGAATAATCGAAAGTCATAAAAAGCAGGCTTGGGTTGAAATTTAACAACCTTTAAGAAGAGCTGTCAGTTTTGAGACATTATAGAAGTCAAACAAACCTTAAATTCCAAAAACAAAATCTTTAACGATGAAAACAATGAATTTGAAAAAAGCCCTGTTTGCATTTGCTTTAACGGCATTTGTAGGTTTCGCAGCTATTGCGCAAGAAAAAGCCAGTCCTGCAAAAAAAGCTGAGGGTACTGTTGCTGGTGCGAAAATTACGATCAATTACAGCAGTCCTGCTGTGAAAGGTCGAACTATCTGGGGAGATTTGGTCCCCATGGGCCAGGTTTGGAGAGCAGGAGCAGACGATGCAACTACCTTCACTACTTCGAAAGACGTCACAATCCAGGGACAGAAATTAGCGGCTGGTACTTACAGCTTCTTTATCATTCCAGGCGAAACACAGTCTACAATGATCTTCAACAAAGTGGCTAAGCAATGGGGTTCCTATACTTATGATGCAAAAGAAGATGCATTGAGAGTCAGTGTTCCTTCGCAGCAGACTTCCACAATGGAAGAGAGATTGGTTTACGAAGTGAAGCCTGACGGCTTTGAGATTCGTTGGGAGTATGGAAAAGCTGCTGCCAAAATCGGAGCTTAATTAAGTATTTCCATTTTATTTGGAGCCACGGGGAATTATCCTCGTGGCTTTTTTAGTTTTGCATTCGCATGCTTCAAGATTTCAATCCCTTTTCCTTTGACCTGCCCGTCGCGGAGATAATCCCACAGGTCAAAAATCACTTCTCAAACGCAAATTCGCTTATCATCCAAGCACCTCCCGGCGCGGGAAAAAGTACTTTGCTCCCACTTGTCTTGTTAAATGAGCCTTGGCTGGCGGGAAAGAAAATTATCATGCTGGAGCCAAGGAGACTTGCTACCAAAACGATCGCCCAAAGAATGGCTTCCATGACCGGAACAGAATTGGGAGATTTGATTGGCTATCGGATTCGCTTTGAATCTTCAATTTCCAAAAACACAAGGTTGGAGGTCATTACCGAAGGAATTTTAACTCGCATGCTCCATTCGGACAATGCGCTGGAGAATGTCGGTTTAATAATTTTTGATGAGTTCCATGAGCGAAATCTTCATGCGGAAGTGGCTCTTGCACTTAGCAGAGAGGTACAGCAAGTACTGAGACCTGATTTAAGAATCCTTCTGATGTCTGCCACGATAGACTCTGCGGTCTTATCCGAGTTGCTTGGTGCCAAAGTAATTGAAAGCAAAGGAAGGCAATATCCGGTTGAGGTGAATTACTTATACGAGGCTGACGAGTACTCAATCGGGGAAGACACCGCAAGACAAATCATCCCGCTTACCAAAAAACACGAGGGAGATTTTTTGGTTTTTCTTCCCGGCCAGGGAGAAATCAATAAAGCCGAAGAAATATTACGAAGAACACTTCCGAACGACGTCATTGTCCCACTTTTTGGGCAGCTTTCACCCTCAGAACAAAACCGGGCAATCTTGCCGCATCCTTCCGGAAAGAGGAAAATTGTCCTTTCCACAGACATCGCTGAGACATCTCTGACTATTGAAGGGGTTAAAGTTGTGGTCGATTCAGGATTTGCCAAGTCCTCCAGATTTGATCCGAGATCAGGACTTTCCAGGCTCGTGCTTCATCGAATAAGCAAAGATTCAGCGGATCAAAGAAGCGGCCGTGCAGGACGATTGACCGCCGGTCATAGCTACAGACTTTGGAGTAAAGCAACTCAGGCTCAATTGGCTGAATACCGTACTCCTGAATTGATGGAAGCTGATTTGACAGGTTTAGTGCTGGATATGAAAGCCTGGGGAAAGCAGGAAATTCGATCCATGACCTGGCTGACCCCTCCTCCTGCAGGCACTTTGGCTTTGGCAGAAAAAACGCTGGAAACAATCGATGCCATCGTGGATGGTCAACTTACAAGCCATGGCAAAGAAATTCATCAACTACCTTGCCATCCGAGAATAGCGCACATGCTTCTCTTTGCCAAGAAACATAATCAACTCGGACTAGGAACTGATGTTGCTGCTATTTTGGAAGAACGGGATCCACTTCCTGCTGATTCAGGAGTTGACTTAAACCTTAGAATTGAAGTTCTACGTCGATTCAGAGATCGCGGAGTAAGCATCGCTCGAATCAAAAAAATCGATAAAGTTGCTTCGAGCTATCGAAGAATGTTTGATGTCCGGCCTGAAAATAATCCTGCTGATCCCTGGCAAACCGGGCTTTTGTTGGCTTATGCATATCCGGAAAGAATAGCCGCAGCTCGCCCCGGCAACAATGCGCAATTTCAGCTGGCCAATGGTAAAATAGCCCAAATTGGTCATCGGGATGATTTAGCACATGAATCTTGGCTTGCCGTCGCGGACTTGGATGCCCGGGAAGGCACGGGTAAAATCTGGATGGCTGCTCCACTTAATCCAAAAGATTTGTCTCCTCTTCTGAAAATGAAGGAAGTCATAAAATGGGATCGGAAGAAAGGCGGCCTTTTGGCTCATACAGAAATCCGGATCGGAGCAATTATTTTGGGAACACGGCCACTTCAAAAAGTGGTTCAGGCTGATGCCAAATCTGCAATCCTTGAAGCCATCGTGGAAGACGGAGACCTTTTGCTGGATTTCAATGAAGAAGTCATTCAATTAATTCACAGAATTCAGTCTCTGAAAAAATGGAATCCTGTACAAAATTGGCCGGATTGGACGGTTTCAATTCTTTGTGAAACTCCGGAAAACTGGTTGGAATCTTATCTACAAAACATTCAAAAGAATGAAGATT
The DNA here is from genome assembly GCA_044373795.1 of Algoriphagus sp. Lineage (GTDB taxonomy): Bacteria > Bacteroidota > Bacteroidia > Cytophagales > Cyclobacteriaceae > Algoriphagus. The sequence goes on from JBILPR010000028.1 coordinate 14,841, forward strand.
TGAAGAAATTAAATCTTGTTCAAATACTGGAAAACAGCCTTGAATTTGATCAGCAGAAGCTTTTGAATCAATTGGCTCCAAAATTTTTACAAGTACCATCAGGAAGTCAAATCCAAATAGAATATAAACCAGATGGTGAAACTCCTCTCCTTTCGGTTCGGCTCCAAGAGCTTTTTGGATTGTTGGAAACGCCCAGAGTCAACAGCGGTAAAATATCTGTTTTGATCGAACTCCTAAGTCCCGGTTACAAGCCTGTTCAATTAACTCAGGATCTGAAAAGCTTTTGGAAAAACGGGTATTTCGAAGTCCGAAAAGAATTGAAAAGACGATATCCCAAACACGAATGGCCTGATGATCCAATCAGCGCGGAGGCTGTCAGGGGTGTTAAAAGAAAATTTTAATTAAACAGGAACTTTATCGAGGTAACCGAGAAATTGTAAATATGCCGCGATAGAAAATGGAGTCATATCTTTATCCTTTATTTTTCCCAGATAAAATTGACGAATCCAATTATAATCTTTAGGAGAATAAAGCCTGGTTAATGCAGTGGCCCTGAACATATTATAAACGAATTTTTGCGATTTAGAGGGTTTATCTTTTTGCGAGATAAATGCTTTTTCGAGATTCAAAGGATCAATCATTGAGTCCAACCAAATGAATCCTTTGGTTATAAAAAATCTTTCCGCACTTTCCATAGCCTGATGTAGTTGGGCTTCTGTTTCAATAACATACCTAACAGGAAGGTTTTTATTAATCTTATGAGGAGTTAAAAGCAACGTCACAGATCGATCGGAGTGATTCATCAGATTCGGCAGGAACTTTTGAATCAAATTCTCAACCCGATTAATCCTAATTCCAAGAGTATATTCTAGGTAATTGGTGTTTGAATATTCCGAAAAGTTTAGATTGATGATCTGTTTACCAATTGGAAACTCTTTAAAAAAGAACTTTTCCACGAAGTTATATTCGAAACCAAAGTCTCGAAAAAAACTTGTCTGAAGCGCTATTGCATCAATTTTAAGCATGAATCTTGAACAGATAAACCTGGTAAATATTGTTTACTCTTCCGAAAATAATTCCTTCATTTCCAATAACATAGGCTCTACTTCAGATTTTTTTAAAATTACACTTCCTTCATCTTCCGGGTTGTGCAAATAATGATTCCAATGCTTTTCAGCTTTTCGTATTGTCCTGGGAGTGATATCAAATTCTACTTCGTCTATATACGATTTTGCAAGCGTCGAAGCTTTAAAATTTCCAAAAAGATAGATCTTAAAAATATCCACAAAACGTTCACTTAGGTCGAATTCTTCCATGATCTGAACAAATGCGCCTTGATGAGCTTTGTTTTTTTTATCAAAGATCGCTTCCAAAACGGCATCCAAGCCTTCTTCATTGAACCTAGAAGCTGAAAGTGCTCGGCTTGCCAGGTATGCCACTTCCCATTTATCCCCTTTCACAAGTTCAATAAGCTTGTCTTTTGTGTTCTCGTCGGCTGCTTTACCAAGTTTATCAGCAAAAAAATAGGCATTGCTCTCATTCGGATCACACATCCGATCCATTAATTTTTGGATTTCCTCCTCCATGATTTTTCAGTTTATTTGTACAAATATAAGCGATATCCGCCTCAGCTGATGAATATTCCCAATGCTAATGTGATTTCCCAAACTTTGACCGAATGTCTCATCAGTCAGGGCATTGCAAATGGATTGGAGGTCAATTATTTGAAAGAAAAACATCAGATCCTGATCGAGGATTCCTCCGATTGGCATGCAAAAATTTACCTGCCCTGGAATTTGGAATTTGATCCTAAAGCTGGTTTTTCAATAAAAGACGATTTTCATTATGCGCTTGTCATGATTCGTGCAGGCCAAGCAGTGGTGGGATATTTTCACGATGGAAAACTCCTGGATCATAAAGTTTTTCGTGCCTATATGGTTCGACAAAAGCAGGGGAAAAGTCAAATTAAATATCTGAAAACCAAAGGGAAATCACGTTCTGGTTCACGCATAAGATTGGGAGAAACTGAGCGATTTTTTGAAGAAATCAATGAGCGTCTCAATGAATACTTCTCAAACTTCCCGATTGATTTCTGGGGAATAAGCTGTGGTAAAACCCTTTGGCCTTTCTACTTTGAAAGTGAAACTGCTCCTCCTTTTTCACAAAGTCAGGAAAATCTGATCAGCCTTCCGTTTCACATTGCGCAAGCTTCTTTTGAGGCCTTGGAGAATGTCCGAATTCAGCTTGGCAAGTTTCACCTTTTACTTTCGGATATTGGGAAATCGACCTTTTCAGAAACCGGTACAACTACCCCGATCAAAGAAATCAACTCCGATAACTGGTAAAATTGAAAACAAAAAAAGCCGGAATTTCTCCCGGCTTTCGTTCGTGTAAGTTTTACTCAGGACTGAATATTAGTTGCATTTGGGAAACTTGAAATCATCGCAAGCGTCTCATGGGCCATTTTAATGTTGTATTCGTAGGCCAAGCTTTTGTAGTTGACCAAATCTACTATTGTACCGATGAAACATAGACCCAACGTGAATATGTAGAGAATACCAAGTCCGACTTGGCCGAGAATGAAGCGATGTAATCCAGCAAAACCGAAGAAACCAATCAAAGTCAGGATAAGAATCATCTGAGCGTCTTTTCTTCTTGCCCGGTAAACTTGTGCGAAAAGTGAAGCCTGTTCTTCGTCCATATTCTTCATCAATCCCTGGATGTAGCCCAGTTCCATTCCTTCCAATTCAGGAAGGTGTCTTAATACGTTAGCCATAATAGTGTGTTGTTTTGAGGTTTTTTATGAGTTGCCAGATTCTTGAGAAAATCACTAAATATGCGAGCATTGCCATAGGATGCATTGACCAGGAAGCCTGAATTTCACCCCGCGCGAGGAGATTCATCGATCTTCCTAATCCACATCCCGGACACCAATCAAATCCTAACTGATCGAGCGGACAAAGACTCAAATGAGAACCGGCATTTACATCAAGCAGCAAAATAGCGATCAAGCTGCCAATCCAAAAAACCAGTTCCATTGGGAATTGCCTAAGCATTCGGGTAATTTCCTTCATGCAGGGTAAAGTACGAAAAAGGTGCCATGTGCCAAATACCTCTTTTTCAGCTCAATTTGGCATGTATTCAAAAAATCGTGCTTGAATAGCGAACAAAGAAGTGTCCGATTATGAACGATTTAATTCTGGAAGGCTGATCTTGAGCTCTTTTCCAAACTGCTCCAGTTGACTGGTTTTCATCTGACGGGCAAAACCTGAATATCCTTTTGCAGATCCGGAATTTCTCCATCCTGAAAGTTTGAATAGTTGACCCAAAAGATCACCCTGAATTGAGATGCCTGATTTAAGATCAAGAGCTTTTGAGGCTTCTTTCCCCAGGAAAAAAGCAAGAATACTTTCCGTTTGAGAAGAAAGAATGGGATCCGGAATTGTGCTTCTGTAGTAATTCTTCAAAGCCCCGATCAATTTCCTTCCGGCTTCAGATTCCTTCAGGTGTCTTTTTCGGATCAATTTCTCCAGCTCAAAAGCTTCTTTTGAATTATCAGGCCAGAAATCTGAGTTGATCCCCATCAATTCACCTAACCACTTCCAATACTGCATGATCAGTGTGGTCTCTTCCTGCGAAACACTGAAACCCAACTTCCTCCAACCTCTCAAGACGATCAGGCTGAAAGCCAGATTTGTCCCGATCATGTCTTCTTGATTGATGGGTTTACCAAAATCTGAATTCCAATCTTTGGCGTATTTTTCAACGAAAAATCGGCTAAAGGCATGAATCAATCGAACTTTGGCACAAACCAAATATGCTTCCTGAGAATTGGTAAATGCTCCGGGCTTGAAGATCTCCAGAACAAATGAACCTGTTTCGCCCAATCTCTCTCCGATCGATTCCAGGATTCTTTTGGAGCGAACCAGCACTTGAGCACCGTCCGCGAAAGCATAGCAATAAGGCAAAGAATAAAAACCCAGCATCGCCAAATACAAATCCCCTTTTTGATTGAAAAGCTCCTGGCCCTTCTTCAGAATTTCTGTGGGTATTTTTTTACTTGCTTCCTTATAGAATCCAAAAAAATGGTGCACTTCAGAAGGAAAATCTTGTGGTAAACTTTCTGGAACTTCCGTCCAGGAATTAATCAGAGAGATCAATTTTGGATTTTGGATCAAAGCATTAACAGCCTGATCAGCAAGATCGTCCTGAATCTGCCTTAAATCATCTAAATGTGTATTCTGGTATAAGTGTAATTTGCTCACAGGATTCTAACACGCATTTTGTATTTTGGTTGATTAATAATGCGTAGTAAATGAAAATAATTACCCCTCTCCTTCTTTTATCAGGTTTTTTCCTCACGCTTCCTGCATTATCTCAAACCGAATTTGACCTTTGGGTGGTGGAAACATCCGGAAAAGGCGGAAAATTGAAATTACTTCCTGAAACTGCTAAGGCTCTCACAGACAGGCCTGAATATGACAATCAGCCAAGTTTCATCAATGAATACCAACTCGTATTCTCAGCAGCGGATGAAAACGGAAATCATGATATTATTGTCTACAATTTCAATTCACAGAAATTCACCAACCTCACCAAAACTCCGGATGTGAGTGAGTTTTCTCCAAGTTTGACAGATTGTGGTCTATATGTCTCAGCGGTCGTAATGGAGGCTGATAAGAGACAAAGAATCTGGCTTTATCCAACTAATTTCGGAGAACCCGAGCTTTTGTACGATGACATCGAGCCGGTTGGCTATTACGATTGGTACGATAACAAAGGGGCTATGTTTATCCTGGGTGAACCTAATAAATTGATTTATGCGAATGGCAAAAATGACTTGCTGGAAATTGATACCAACATTGCCCGGTCTGTAAAAACCCGTCCCAAGACTTCTGAAATCACTTATCTTTCACAAAATGAAAAAATAAAGATCGGTGATAAAGAAGCATATCTTCTGAAATCTTATGATTTGGTTACCAAAGAATACAATGAAATGGGATTTGGAACAGAAGGCTCACAGGACTTTATTTGGCTGGACAAGAACTACTTGATCATGGCCCGGGGAAATTCTGTTTACAGAAGGAAATATTCAGATAAGAACTGGGAAATCATTGGCACAATTATTTCAGAAACACATCAAAACATCACAAGAATGGCTTACAGCCCGGATTTGAACGTCCTGGTAGTAGCTATGGAAAGAAATAATCAATAAACCCTATGCAATCAATCAAACATTACCTTTTACTCACCGCTGTTTTAGTATCGAATATTGCATTGGCGCAAATCGAAGACAAAAAAGGAATAATAGCAAAAGATGCCGAACTGGTGAAAGTTCAGGATGGATTCAGTTTCACAGAAGGACCCGCTGTCAATCGTTTCGGGGATGTCTATTTCACTGATCAACCAAATAACAGAATCCATGTTTGGAATGCCATTTCCAACCAAGTTTCGGTTTTTAAAGAAAATGCCGGCCGCTCAAATGGAATGTATTTTATGCTGGACGGAACCCTGATCACCTGTGCCGATGAGAAGAACGAGCTTTGGTCAATTGCCAAAACAGGTGAGCCGACCGTTATAATTTCTGCTTTCAAAGGAAAAAAACTGAACGGCCCAAATGATGTTTGGCTTGTCCCAAAAGGTGGTTTGTATTTCACTGATCCTCTTTATCCCCGACCCTATTGGGAAGGAATCAGATCTCCTGAAAAGGAACAGGACGGAGAACATGTCTATTATCTTTCTCCAGACAAAACACAATTATTCCGAGTGGCAGAAGACTTGGTCAAACCAAATGGAATCGTAGGGACCCCGGATGGAAAATACCTGTACGTGGCTGATATCGGAGCAAAAAAGACTTATAAATACGAGATTCGGGAAGATGGATACCTGACCAATAAAACGGTTTTCTGCGAAATGGGATCAGACGGAATGACCATAGATGATCGTGGCAATGTGTACCTGACCGGTGATGGAGTTACCGTTTTTAATAATAACGGTGAAAAAATTGCTCACATTACAGTTCCTGCAAAATGGACTGCCAATGTGGTTTTTGGAGCGCTGGACAGAAAAACTCTCTTCATCACAGCAATGGATGCCGTATATACGATCAAGATGAAAGCTCGGGGAGTTTGGTAAAATCAACCTTTTGGAAACAGAAAAAGGCAGTGTAAACACTGTCTTTTTCTGTTTCCAAAAAAAATGAAATTAACAATCTCCGTCAATTTCACAGGAGTCAGCAGAATCACCGACTATTTCCAATTCAGGATTTTCCTTTGAAAATTCAGTCCAGGCCTTCTCTAAAGTTTGAGTAAAAACCTCATCCGGCTGAGCTCCCGAAATCCCAAACTTGCGATCCAACACAAAGAAAGGAACACCTTTGACACCAACCAATCTTGATTCATAAATATCTTGATCTACAGCATCTTCATACTGATTTGATTCAAGTAGTTTTTTAATACTTTCTTCCTCGAGACCAATCTCTTTTCCGAGTGAAATCAATGTCTTTGAATCATCAATATTCAGCCCTTCGGTAAAGTATGCTTTGAGTAATCTCTCTTTCATAACCCCGCCTTTGCCCGCTGCTTTAGCCAGATGAATCATGCGATGGGCATTTTTAGTATTGGCGACCACTGCATTTTCGAAGTTAAAAGTCAGTCCTTCTGATTCAGCCATTCCCGCCACCTGAGAAGATATTTCACGTGCTTGCTCCAATGACCATCCCTTGGATTCTGCCAAATATTCCAGCGTGCTGATACTTGGATTGGTTTTTAGGTCAGGATTGAGTTGAAAGCTTTTCCATTCTATTTCGATCGCTTCTTTCTGAGGAAACTTTGCCAGTGCCTTTTCAAGTTTTTTTTTGCCGATGTAGCAAAAAGGGCAAACCACATCAGACCAGATTTCTATTTTCATCAGTTTTTTAGTTACTTAATTCAAAATATGAATCAGCCTTAAAGAGTTCACTTTCTCCGATGAAAACCAAAGAATGCCCCTCTTGCGCCATGCTAGTTGATTCCAAAGCAAAAGAATGCCCGATATGCCAATTCGAGTTTCCCAGTCGATCACCTTGGATAAGTTGGGTTGCGATTCTTTTGCTGATAATCTGGCTTTTGAGTTATATCTTTTGACACTTCCAGGATTTCCATTAAATTCCAATCAAACCCCACCCACCCCATGAATAAGCGAGCATTTATGAAGTCTTTGGCACTTCTTGGAATCAGTACAGGCTCCGTCTTTTTTTCCAAAGCCGCTCCTTCCTTAAATGAAATTGATTTTGATTCAGATGATATTTGGAGTCAGATCAGGTCTGGATATAAGCTGAAACCCGATTACATCAACTTTGAAAATGGATATTACTGTTTTTTGCCACAGGAAACTCTGGAAAAATATATCGATCACATTCGGGAAATAAACTATCAGGGCTCTTTCTACATGCGTGGGGTTCAGTTTCAAAACAAAGCAAAGAGTGCCGCCAAGCTAGCTGAATTTGTAGGTGCATCGCCTGAAGAAGTTGTCCTTACAAGAAACACAACAGAATCGCTTGACCTGATTATTTCCGGATATCCCTGGAAACCAGGTGATGAAGCTTTGGTTTCTAATCAGGATTACGGAAGTATGCTGACAATGTTTGATATGGCAGAGAAGCGGTGGGGAATCAAAGTAAATCGGATCGATATCCCTATGCATCCGGAAAATGATGAGGAAGTAGTCGCAGCGTATGAAAAAGCAATCACGCCGAGAACCCGTCTGATGATGGTTCCTCATATCGTCAATATTACCGGCCACATTCTACCGGTGAGGAAAATTGCTGATATGGCACATTCTCATGGAGTGGAAATAATGCTTGATGGTGCTCATGCAATTGGCCAATTCGAATTTAAGATCAGCGAATTGGACTGCGATTATTACGGATCAAGCTTACATAAGTGGCTTAGTGTCCCTATTGGAGCTGGATTGCTTTATGTAAAAAAGGATCGAATTAGCCAAATTGAACCTCTTTTGGCTCCTTTTGATATGAACCTTAAGACAATTGCCTATCTCAACCATATTGGAACACATCCTGCCGCAACGGATTTGGCCGTTTTGAATGCGATTGAATTTCACAATAAGATCGGAGGCAAACGTAAAGAAGATCGACTGCGATACATCCAGCATTATTGGTCAGATCAGGTTCGGGACTTGCCAGGAGTTGTAGTCAATAGTCCAAAAGAGCTTCACCGATCGTGTGGAATAGGAAATGTGGGTTTGGAAAAAACCAAGCCCGGTGATATGGGAACTATCCTGATGGACAAGTATAAAATCTTTACCGCGCCAATTGATGGTGCCGGCGTGAAAGGCTGCCGAATCTCTCCAAATGTCTACACTTCCGAGAATGAATTGGACAAATTGGTGTCAGCAATCAAAGAAATGTCAGGAAATTCATGATCAAAATTTTATTTGGTTTAAAAATATAATAAGGAATTTACGCAAGCTGGGCTTCCTTATCCCTAACAAAAAGGTCGAAAGATTAAATTTTTCACAAATTTTCTTGCAATTGAATCATACAGGTATAACATTTGCAGCCTCATTAGCATGACAACTGCAAATAACATAGCGCCTACTTTACAGACTTCTACTTTGGTAGTATCTAAGAGTGCTTTGTCATTTTTTACTCCCATAAGGAGGTATAGATTTTTTTTCAGGGTTTAACCCTCTGACTTTACCTGTTTTCCTACGCGGAAAACTCCCTTGGCTAATTCCATCACCTATTTATCAAATGCCCGATAATTTTCGGGACCAAGTTCATGCAAGCAAACATGGAAAATATTTCATTTCAGATTCTTGTGGCTGACGCCTCTCATAAGTCTTATGCAGAGCAAATCACAGAGGAAATGGCTAATTCAGCTCAGGCAAGAGGAACAGGAATTGCAAAGCGAAGCCCTGCATATATCGAAACCAAGATGGAGGAAGGTAAAGCCGTAATCGCTTTGACTTCTGATGGCAAATGGGCCGGCTTTTGTTACATTGAAGCTTGGGGTCATGGGAAATATGTTGCCAATTCGGGATTGATTGTTGCACCGGACTACCGTAAATATGGCCTTGCCCGAATGATCAAGCGTGAAATCTTCAAGCTCAGCCGGAAGAAATATCCCGAGTCGAAAATCTTTGGCTTGACAACTGGTGCTGCAGTTATGAAAATCAATTCGGAATTGGGTTATATCCCGGTTGCCTATTCGGATTTGACTGATGACAACGAATTTTGGAAAGGCTGCCAAAGCTGCGTGAATTACGAGATTTTGATGAGTAAAAATCGCCAGAATTGTCTTTGCACGGCCATGCTTTATGATCCGCAGTCCAAGAAGAATCATACCGAAGATCTTGCGCTAAGGCAAGATTTCAAGAAAGAACTCAAGCTATTCGATCGCTGGGTAAGGCTCAAAAAATTTGTAATGCTCAAATTGTCCAAATCAAAGGATTCGGTCATGAGTATTTTTCTCTAATCATTCTATTCCTTCGGGATCTCAAACCAATTAAACTGATGAAATCGAGTATGACGCAAAACGACACAAGTCGGATTGATTATCAGGCATGCGAGATTCCACATGACCGCTTAAAGACAATTATAAACAGATGAAAAAAGTCGTTTTAGCCTATAGTGGAGGCTTAGATACCACATTTTGCGCTCTTCATCTTACCAAAGATCTGGGCTATGAAGTTCATGCTGTAATCGTGAATACCGGAGGTTTTTCAAAAGAAGAACTTGGAGCAATTGAGACCAGAGCAAAAAGTCTTGGAGTTGCTTCCTTCACTATTTTGGAGGTTTTGGATACGTATTATGACGAGGTGATCAAATATCTGGTTTTTGGCAATGTGCTGAAAAATCAGACTTACCCTCTTTCTGTGTCAGCCGAGCGCATTTTGCAGGCAAAATCTCTTGCTGAATACGCCAAATCAATTGGTGCCAAAGCTGTTGCTCACGGTTCAACTGGCGCCGGAAATGATCAGGTTCGGTTTGACATGATATTCCAGACGATCGTTCCGGATATCGAGATCATCACTCCTATCCGCGACCTTAAGATTTCCCGTCAGGAAGAAATTGAATACCTGAAAAAGCATGGTGTATCGATGAACTTCGAGAAAGCTGCTTACTCTATCAATAAAGGAATCTGGGGAACATCGGTTGGAGGAAAAGAAACACTGACTTCCTCAGAATACCTCCCTGAGTCTGCTTGGCCAACTCAGTTGACTGAGACTGAGCCAAAAGAAATCAAATTGACTTTTGTTCAAGGAGAATTGAAAGGCGTAAATGGTGAGGAATTTTCTAATCCTGTAGATGCTATTATGAAAGTTCAGGCTTTGGCAGGTCCTTATGGAATCGGTCGTGATATTCATGTCGGTGATACCATTATCGGAATTAAAGGCCGAGTGGGTTTTGAAGCTGCGGCTCCATTGATCATCATCAAAGGACATCAGTTATTGGAAAAACACACGTTGACCAAATGGCAGTTGTTTTGGAAAAATCAACTAGCTGAATTTTATGGCAATCACCTTCACGAAGGCCATTATTTGGATCCGGTGATGAGAAATATGGAAGCTTTCCTGTCTAGCACTCAAACGTATGTAAGCGGAGATATTCGTGTTCTATTGCAGCCATATAGATTTACTTTACTTGGAATTATTTCAGATCATGATCTGATGTCGGCCAAATTTGGAAGCTATGGGGAAATGAATAAAGGCTATACCGGTGAAGACGTGAAAGGGTTTACCCGTATTTTGGGTAATCAAACCGCTATTTTTCACAAGGTCAACAGCGAAAATGACTAAAATCAGAACAGCCGTCATTGGCGCTGCGGGCTATACAGGAGGAGAATTACTCCGAATTTTGGTTCACCATCCTGATTGTGAACTGGTATGCGTGCATAGCAATAGTCAAAAAGGCAAAAAAGTAAGTGACGTTCATCCTGATTTGATTGGAGATTGTGAGCTGATTTTTACTGATCAGGTACAAAAAGAAGGCATCGATGCAGTTTTTCT
>JBILPR010000197.1:0-8186 GCA_044373795.1 Algoriphagus sp.
TGTTTAGTGATGGTTTTTGCCGGTTTACCTGGCGACCTTTGCGCCGGAATTAATGGCGTACTTTTGTGCGGAACGATGGGGTACTTTCGTCGGAATATCTATCAAGTTCATTGACTCCTGTGGCTACCCAAATTTGGGTATCCCTGTCATGGTAAGCTTTGAAGATATTGTTGAATTCTTTTTTGAGGATTTTCATGACCATCAATTGCTTTTCCTAAATCAATTCCGAGCCCAACTCATTCAAGTATTCATTGTGTTTATTCGTACTCGCTTGGATGGTTTGGTTGATGGAGGCCAGTCTGGTATTTACAGCTTTCAGAGCGGTTTATACTTCATCCTTCGATATACTAAAATATCTTGAGATGTTGAGGTTGTAACCGTTCTTTTCGATTTTTTCCATCGATACCTTCTTCGAATAGCGATCCTTTCTGGTCTGATTTGGTAGGTTTTTATAATTTCATCCAAGTGATCCTCACTTCCGAAAATCCCAATTTGATTTACAAGATAGCCAAGGAATGTCGGAGACTCGATTTCAAACAACCTTTTCATTTAGGGCAGAGACTTCGCACGGAATGCTGTCATCAAGCCTACCATGCCTTCCCCGAAGTTTGAAATAATCAATATATTTGGAAATTTGGACATCTAAGCTAAGCCTATCTCGTCTCCAAGTGGGGCAGGATAGATCTTTTCGCAGTTTGGGCCAAGGATCAGACTTAATATGTGAAAAGCCCGATGATCCTGACTAGCTATCGGAAATTTACGGTTGGTTGAAACCTACTCACGATTTGTAGGAAGTGGGTAGTACCTGAGAGGGTCAATGTACATTTACCTTGCAGGAAATATGGCAATACTTTGTCAGAAGCAATCAGGGGCTATGCTTAGTATCTATTTCATGTTCATAAAAAACATTTGTTCATGTTTCATGAACATTCTATATTTGTGAACAAATGGAAAATGATCTCTTACAACCCGCAATAGACAACTTACGAAAGAGAAGTTCAATTATAGTAAACCTACGAAAGGCAACACCCTTAGACGGAACGCTAGAAATCCAATTGGGTAACCATTTAGTCGAGTTGGTGGCATGGGTGAAAAATGAGGTCCGTCCCCACCAGTATTCAGAAATCGCCGAGAGATTCCGAAATCAAAAAAACCTGATCATCGTTGCCAACAAAATCTATCCAAAAGTCAAAGAGTCTCTGCGAGCTGAGGGGATTGCCTATATGGAAGTTGTAGGGAATATTTTTTTAAACCAACAGGGTGTTTATGTCTGGATTGAAAATGAAAAGGCACAGACTATCCGAAACGATGGAGGGAATAAGGCTTTTACCAAAAGTGGGGTGAGAGTAGTCTACCAATTTCTTACTTATCCAAAAATCCTGAATGAACCTTACCGGACCATTGCAGACAAAGCAGGAGTCGCCCTTGGGAATATCCCTGGAATCCTCAGCAGTCTAAAAGATGCTGGGTTTTTGCTAAAGAAAGACAAGAAAACTTTTGTTATCAACCGAAAAAAAGAACTTCTCAATAAATGGGTAGACGCTTACGCAATGAAGCTCAAACCAAGTCTTAAAGTGGGTGAGTTTGGTATGAAAAATGGAAAGGATTGGCAGTCGATCAACTTGAATGCAGTTGACTCAGTGTGGGGGGCTGAACGTGCTGGTGAATTTTTCACCAATTACCTTCGACCTGAGCATGCTACGATTTATTCTCGTTTGGGGATCGCTCAGTTGATCCAAAAATACGGGTTGATTCCCCAAAAAAATGGACCAATTGAGGTGTTTGAAATGTTTTGGGAGGATTTACCTATTGAAGATTATCATTTGAATGAGAAGTTGCCTTATGTAACTCCAATTTTGACCTATGCCGATTTAGTCCAGATAGGAGATAAACGTTGTCTTGATACTGCCCAAATGATATACGATGAGCACATCCAATCAGAGCTATAAAAGACTTTCAATACCGTATTTCAAGGATGTATTCGATCTGATTGATGGGGTATTCCGTGAATTTGGAATCAATTTTTACTTAGTGGGTGCCAATGCCATTGCTCTGCAAATTTTGAAGGAAAGTACTATCAAACCTCCAAGAGGAACCAAGGATATTGACTTTGCCATAATGGTTCCTACTATTGCGAAATTTGAGGAAGTTATGGAACAGATGGTATCTATTGGGTTTGTTAGGGCTAAAAACGCGTCCAATACCCTGATTTTTAAGAATGGAGCTGCTGTGGTAGATATCTTGCCATTTGGAAAAATCGAGGAAGAGTTTACAGAGAATTTTAATCAGCGAAGGATTGATTTGCACGTTTTAGGGTATTCCGAAGTACTGGCTGATCCCGAACTGGTAATGATCGAAGATCTCATGGTGAATGTTCCATCCTTACCCGGCATGGTCGTATTGAAATTGATTTCCTATCAGGACCGACCGGAGGACCGACAAAATGATGTATATGATATTCTCTATGTAATCGAGAATTTCTATTCACTTCATGAGGATGAAATCCTGGAAAAACACTTTGATGTCATCGAGCAACTTTCGGATTATGACCGAATTTTAATCGCTGCTCAGGTATTAGGCAGACAGGCGTCCAAATACCTAAAACAAAACCAAAAACTTAAAGACAGAGTATTTACGGAAATGGAAAAAAGTATCCATTCGCCTGAAAAATCAGGAATAGCAATGGATTGGTCAAGAAGAAGGGATTGGGAGCTGGTCTATACCGTTTCAGTATTGGAGGCACTCTTCAGGGGAATGAGAGAAAAGCTCGAATGAATAAAAAAAGACGCTGCTTCCAAAATTGAAAAGGTCACCAATCGTAATTTTCCGAATGGTTATTTTTTTTGGATGATACTTCCTCACAATCGTTAAGAAGTTGATGGTACCTGAGAGGATGAGTGAATATTCAGGAAATCATGAATTTCACCTTGCAGTAAATCTTGCAGTTAGAGAGTGATTTGGATGTGTTTTACTGCAATAGAAATTTGTAACATATTGGTAATCAATATATAAAAACATAGTCCAATAATAGAAGTTTCCTAAACGCTAAATCTAGGTTCGATTCCTAGCAAGGCTACATAAAGGGCCGACATGATTGTTCGGCCTGTTTTTTTCTAAAACCGACTCAATTTTTTGCTTTCAAAGAAGAAATCACTTCTTCATTCCCTTTGTGAACTCTTTAAAAATTGGAAGTAACTCCTTTGCAATCATCCTGTACCCTTTGTCCGAAGGATGAAGACCATCGTAACTGACGTTGATAGATTTTTCCGGATAGGGATATTCATCAACAGCCGGATCAAATGGCACATCAATAAAATCAGGGTATTTATATTTCTTGTATTCGCCTGTTTGTGGGTTCTTTAATCGCTTAAACTTTACCAAACGGGAGTGGTCCATTCCTTTTTGATGGTATAAATCCACCACTTGAAAATCCTCTGCTTTGCCAATAGCCGCAATAGCATCCGCAAACTCATCCAATTGCTGACCATCTTTTTCGCGGTAAGAACCTAATGCATTGTTTTTATAGTCGTTGATGTAGACAAAATCAACCCGTTGCATAGGTGTGATCAGGATAATCTCAGCCTGATCATTTAGGCCGCGAAGGTTATCGATGATCACTCTGAACGACCCATAAACCGTCCCCGTCCCGGTAGCATTTTGATAATCTTCAAAAGTCCCCAAGTCTTTTCCTCCCCACCAATCATTGGTACCAAGAAATATGCTGTAAACATCTGCCTTTGGAATGGCGAGTTTATCAAAGTCAGTGGCGATTTTGACAGCTGTCCAACCATTATAACCTTTGTTTATTACCTCGACATTTGGGAATTTATCGGTGACCAAAGTCAGGTACCCTTTGCTTATCCGGTTGCCGGTCTCATTTTGATGATCATTCAGATAGGTAATGGAATCTCCTAGAGCCACCCAAGTCAGGGACTTTGGTGCAAATCCAAAAGATAAGATCAGGCAAAAAAGGAGCAGAAAGGTGTTTTTCATGTTGGGTCGGCGTTAAGTTGAACTAGCGAGCGATGCTTTTGGGCTGAAAAGCTTGGCCTGCAATGTCCCAAATTATCGAAAAATGGCTGAATCCGGTTTGTTCAATGCATATGGAATTTCGGAAATGAAGGAAAAAGGAATGATTTCAAAAGATTATTTGTCTGATAGAATCCATTAGGGTTAATTTTTGGCGAGTATGGTTAAAGCGTAAAAATGGTCCCGTAGTTCAATGCCCGCCCGGCTGACGCCAGTCGGACGGGGAGAGAATAGAAGTTTCCTAAACTTTAGATATGGGTTCGATTCTCGTCGGGACTACTTTCCTTGCCAGCTGGCAGGATTTATAGAAACACCACCAATAACCCCTTATACAGCTTGTATGAGGGGTTTTATTTTTCTAGAGACACTTTGAACAATGAATCCAAAAAGGACTTTTTTAACCGTCATTCTTAACGCTGAACTTACAAACCACAGCAGGATTAGAACTCTAAATGAAATCTGGCCTCATTGACTACCATTTTTCCAAGCCAAGTAATTTTTTACCTAAGTCATTTAGCTCAGCCCTGCCATATTTTGTTTGTTCCCAAGTGCGGGGATCACCCGGAAAAGCATAACCCTCAGGAGCAATGCGGTTTTTCCAGGAATTGATTCGCCATTGCCGCAATGCTTCATTGTTTTCTTCTGCCGGCATCATAGAGATGTATTGAGCAATACGAACTTTGTCGCTACTCCTGTTTGGACGAATGCCATGAGGCTGCAGGCTATTAAAAATAAGCAAGTCGCCAGCTTCCATTTTTACTTTTACAAAATCAAAACCTGTTGTATCGGGTTGAAAACGGTCACGATCTTCAGGCTGTGTTAGTTTCCATGTATTGTAGGTGCGAAACAAATCAGGGATACATTGAAAGCCACCCATATTTTCATCAGTTTGGTCTGCCAGTGCCAGCACACCCTGCACATTGACAGGTTTTGTTTCGGGGTCGTAATCCCAATGAATAAAACCCTTTTGCTCAAAGCCAGGCCTGATGGGGAAATTAAGATTTGCCCTGTCGATTGTTACCCACAATTTATCTGTTCCCCAAATATCCCGAAACGCATCATACACTTTTTGCGACATGCGGTTATTCCATAAATGTTGATGATTATAAACCTCCACCATTCCGGTGTTGGTCAATTCTTTCATCTTCATTTCTGCTCTTGCTGGTGCATACCAAGTGTTTGGATCAGTTGGGTCTTTTTCTTCAAATTCCCATAAAAAATTTGTGGTGGCTAAAGCCTGTTCCCGAGGTACGGCGTTTTTAATTACTATGTACCCGTTGGTAATCCAAAAGTTCCAATCGGCTTTACTTAACACATGTAGTGGCTCCCCGCTGCTGCGGTCGTTTAATTTAACAGCGCTGCTTTTTGCAGTGGAAGGATTGCCGGGAATATCCTGATGAGCATTATCGGGCAGCATGGTGGGTGTCATTTTGGGTTCCATAGAATTGATGATCCTGGTTTTGCCATTTAATTTTTAAAATAATCCAGTCAATAACAAACATTCTTAGGGGCTTTATCCAGAAGGTTTAAGCCTTATGGTCTGCACATGGAGGATTTATAGATTTATAGTATAGGCTTCGCAAAGTGAAAACGCAAACATCAACCCTTCATAAGCTATGCATAAAGGCATTATCTTTTTTTCCAGGAAGATTTTCCAAGAGAATTTTTACTAAAGAATCATTTGGGCCTACAACCCTGAAAAAACGATCACCCTTGCAAGGAGAAAAGTTTCCATTATATTCAGAAGCTTTTAGGTGAGGGAGGAAGGGATGAGATCTTACATCCATTTCAGGGCTATAACTTGTTCTTTTCACCTCTTACCAAATACCTCCTGAGAATCTTCATTTCAAAGCTGATTTTGTTGCCAACGGTCTCTGCCTAGTTCTGGGTTAGCTTGATCAATTAATGGACATGTTCTATGAGACCGTCTCAATAGGTTCATTATCTTCTTTCCTTCGTATCGAATTATACCTAATTATTTGAAGCAGAGTCTAAGGCTTGGGCCAGTATCAATTTAAGATGTCTCATTTTTTGGCCAAGATCAGTAGCAAAACAATCTGCCGACAAAATTGCTCAGCCCAAGATAATAGGCATGTCAAATTCTAGAAAGGTGTGTCAAATCCTTCAAAAATTTGACCAGAGTATTTTCCCAATCTGATTTAAAGGCTTCTTGCGAGCTGATATCTTATAGCTGAATTTGACGCTGTGAGGTCTTACGGTGTACGAAAACTGAAAAGCGAAATTTTAAACATGACAAAATGAAAAAACTAGCAAGAGCCTTTGTTATAGTTTTCCTGTTTTACACAGAAGCTTATGGACAAGAGGTTTTTTTCAAAACTGGAAAAAACTTTACCACTTATGAGTTTAAATCTGGTTCGGGCTTGGATATCACGTTTTTGCCCGGTAGGGGTGATTCCTATGAGTTTGGTCTGGGGTTCCCATTTGCCGAAAAAGAAGGGACAGGCCCAACCGTGGTGTCAAACGACACATCAAGCCCTATTTGGCTGAAGTATGAGGCATCCCTTACGCTGGATTCCTATGATTCTTATGGCGGGGATTTGAATAATAATTATAGCTGGGAGACTACATATGGAGGTGTCAGAAACAGACTTTCGATTCTCGGAAAGGTAGGCGGTTTAGATCTTGGCCTGATGGGCATATTGGGAGCTTCCAAGATGATCACCGGGACGCAGGTAGTCAACAAGTCCAGGTTTGATCTGAGAGAATTTGAAGATTTTTCTGGAGTTTTCATCGAGGGAGGCTTGGGAGGTTCCGCATCTTTTCAGGTAGTGAATCAGGGTTTCTTATCGCTCAGCTACGACTATTCAAAGAGTTTTCGTGTGGGGGAGCAATCTCCAGACCGGTTGAGGTTTAACAATCAAAGAATAGTGTTCGGCATACATTTCAAATTAGATTAAGATGAAAAAAATATTAATAGCTTTTTTTATTGCGATTTTGGCCTTCCCGGTTTTTTCGCAAGTACCAGGGATCACCTATCAGGCAGTCATACTAGACGGACAGGTGCTGCCGGGTGCCGATAATCAGGCTTCACCCTTGGCGGATCAGGATATTTGTTTGAAGTTTCAATTCAAAAATGCTCTAGGGTTAAATGAATACGAGGAGGTGATTTTCACCAAAACCGATGCGTTTGGAATGGTGAACGTAGTCATTGGTACAGGAGAGCAGGTAGGAGGGAGCTTCTCGTCCTATGGAGCAATTGTCTGGGATGCAAAGGCCAAATCATTGGAGGTATCTCTGGACAAAGCGGGGCTTTGCGCAAATTTCGTTCAGTTCAGCAGTCAGCAATTTACCGCAGTTCCATTTGCATTGTTTGCAGCCAACTCGGGGAGTTCGATCGAAGGACCTGAAGGACCTATAGGTATGACAGGTCCCAAAGGTGACAGGGGAGAATCCGGAGCTCAGGGTGTCAAGGGTGAGACGGGTGATACCGGTTCAAAAGGCGATAAGGGTGAACCTGGTGCCCAAGGAATTCAAGGTGAGCGAGGTGAATCTGGTGTCAATGGGATAGATGGAATGCAAGGCAAATCGGCATACGAGATTGCCTATGCAGCTGACAACACGATAGGCAATGAAGCTACTTGGCTGAATTCGCTAAAAAATGGTCCTCAGGGAGAAAAAGGTCAAAAGGGAGATACAGGTCTAACCGGTGCTCAGGGAATCCAGGGTGAAGTTGGTCCGAAAGGAGAAATTGGACTTACAGGATTAAAAGGTGACATAGGCGATAAAGGAGTTAAAGGAGATATAGGTCTAACCGGTGCTCAGGGAATCCAGGGTGAAGTTGGTCCGAAAGGAGAAACTGTCCTTACAGGATTAAAAGGTGACACAGGCGATCAAGGAGTAAAAGGAGATATAGGTCCAATCGGTGCTCAGGGAATCCAGGGTGAAGTTGGTCCGAAAGGGGAAACTGGCCTCACAGGAGAAAAGGGTGATACAGGCGATCAGGGTTTAAAAGGTGACGCAGGCGATCAAGGTTTAAAAGGTGACGCCGGAGAAAAAGGAAACATAGGTGATCAAGGAGTAAAAGGTGATACAGGAGATACAGGTCTAACCGGTGCTCAGGGAGTTCAGGGTGAAGTTGGTCCGAAAGGAGAAACTGGCCTCACAGGAGAAAAGGGTGACACAGGCGATCAGGGTTT
>JBILPR010000198.1:0-8126 GCA_044373795.1 Algoriphagus sp.
CTAAAAAAAATATTGGGTGGCGACAAGTCAGCTCAACTAAAGGTGGTTAGTGGAGACACTCACCACGGCTTCAGCTGGAATTTTTGACTTCGCCAATGTGAGTGTCTCCACTCACATTTTTCAACCAATTATTGGACAATTGTGAGTTTCCTAATTTTATTAGAAGCGAGAAAGTCGTTAGTGGAGACACTCCCGTGGCGAAGCATCTGGTTAACAATCGACATCTCTGACGGGATTGGGGAATGGAAAAGGTGGTGAGTGGAGACACTCACCACGGCAATTAACCTGATTTGGAGAATTCAAGTGCCATGGGCACGACTGATTATTTTGCCGGGTGATTTATCTCCCTGCAAAATGAAAAAGCAGAAAGAAAAATGCCATAGGCATGAGCGATTTGAACGGTCGGGCAAGTGCAGAGAATTTATGCTTCAATCATCTTAAATTAATCACAAAAAAAACCGCTAGTGTTTTCACCAACGGCTTCAAAAATTGATCAAAAGATGATTTCAGGAACTTCCAGAAGATTTTAAAAACCAGTGTAATTAAATGGTGAAATCGCACTCAACTCGGCTTTTAACTCCGTGGAAATAGGGAGATTGGAAATGAAAACGGAGATTGATTCTTCGGTGATTTTGGTATTGGTCCGGGTGAGATCTTTCAACGCTTCGTACGGTTTCGGAAATCCTTCTCTTCTCAAAACTGTCTGAATAGCCTCAGCAACTACCGCCCAGTTATCATCCAGATCTGCATGAATTGCGGCTTCGTTCAGTTCCAGTTTGCCCAGACCTTTTTGCAATGATTCCAGAGAAATCAACATATGTCCAAGCGGCACACCGATAATTCGAAGCACGGTGCTATCTGTCAGGTCACGCTGCAATCTTGAAATCGGAAGTTTGGCTGCAAGATGCTCCAAAAGCGCGTTGGCAATCCCCAGATTTCCTTCGGCATTTTCAAAATCAATCGGATTGACCTTGTGTGGCATAGCCGAGGAACCTATCTCTCCGGCTTTGATTTTCTGCTTGAAATAGTTCATCGCCACGTACTGCCAAACGTCTTTTGAGAGATCCAAAAGGATCGTATTGATTCGCTTCAAACCGTCAAAAATGGCTGCCAGATTATCGTAATGCTCGATTTGAGTGGTGGGAAAGCTACGTTCTAATCCCAGGTAATTGCTTACAAAATTGGCAGCAAATGCGTTCCAGTCAATTGCAGGATAGGCAACTTTATGCGCATTCAGATTGCCGGTGGCTCCGCCAAATTTGCCTGAGAAAGGCACCTGCTCCAATAGCTCCACCTGATTTTTCAGACGAACCACAAACACTTCGATTTCTTTGCCCAATCGGGTAGGCGAGGCTGGTTGCCCATGGGTTTTGGCAAGCATGGGAATAGCTTTCCATTCTTCCGCAAGGTCCGACAAACGCTCGATTACTTCTTCCAGAAGTGGCATGATCACCTCATGCAAACCGGTTTTCAGCATCAGCGGGGTTGCGGTATTGTTGATGTCTTGGGAAGTCAGACCAAAGTGGATGAATTCCTTGAAGGCTTCCAAACCCAGCAGATCAAACTTTTCCTTCAGGAAATATTCAACAGCCTTTACATCGTGATTGGTGATTTTTTCGGTGGCTTTGATGGTTTCTGCATCGGCCAAAGAAAAGTTTTTCACCAATGCTCTCAACTGTCCGAAAAGTCCGTGATCAAAACCTGTCAACTGAGGCAAAGGCAATTCACAAAGCGCAATGAAATATTCCACCTCTACATGGACCCGATATTGGATCAGGGCAAACTCAGAAAAATAGGCTCGAAGCGGGGCGGTTTTGCCGGCGTAACGACCGTCTATTGAGCTTACTGCCGTCAATGCATTTAATTCCATGGTATCGTTTTTTGTTTTGCTGCGCAAAGAAATTTGAGAGTCAGGCGATTCCTGATTTTTTTAATAAGGGTGCAATTTAGGTTTTTGAGGCCAAAATCGGATTGCCGGACTTAGTATTTCCGGATAAATAAACGGAACTGTTCAAACTCATTTTAGAGATTTGAGGTTAAGTCAGGGAAATTCTCCACCGTTCGATCAATTATTTGACTTTGGGGGTTAATTTTGCAGCCTAAAAGACACGTAAAGAGAAAATTCCGAATGTTCAATCTATTTAAGAAAAAGAAGGAAGAGGTAAAACCAAATCAGTTTTTACCACTGAAAGTGAGGGAGGTAGTGAGAGAAACGGCAGATACTGTCAGCTTGTATTTTGAGCAACCGGAGCCGTATCTGGATTATAAGCCGGGCCAATTTTTAACGGTTATAATGGAGTTTGATGGCAAGGAGCAGCGAAGATCCTACAGCCTTTGCACTTCTCCGTTCGTAGATCCATTTCCTGGTATTTCTGTGAAAAGAGTTCCGGGTGGCCTATTTTCAAACTTTTTGGCAGGAAAGATATTTCCCGGAAAGACGATCAATGTCCTCCGTCCATTAGGGAATTTTACGACGGAATTCCATTCTAAAAATAAGCGTCATTTTTTCCTGATAGCAGGTGGAAGCGGGATCACCCCGATGATGGGAATCCTGAAATCTGCCTTGATCAATGAGCCGGAGTCGAAAGTCACTTTACTTTACTCAAGCAGAAATCAGGATCAGATCATCTTCAAAAAGGCGTTGGAAGAGCTTGAATCCAAGAATCCGGATCGCCTTCAAGTGATTCATAATTTGAGTCAGCCAAGCGCCGGCTGGAATGGACTGAAGGGGAGATTGGTAAAGGATACCGTTTTGGATCTTGTGGAAAAAGCAGAAGCTGAGACCGATTTCAAAAAGGATTATTTTATCTGCGGACCTGAAGGAATCATGGATTCTGCGGTTGCCGCTCTTGAAAGTCTGAATGTTTCCAAAGAGATCATCCATCGGGAAAGCTTCTATTCTGCGGCTGCAGACAAAGCCCATGAAGATGCTTCAAAGGGCAAGATCGCTGGCATTTTGACTCGCGATGTGAAAGTAGTATTGGATGGAGAAGAGCATTTGGTGACAGTTTCTCCAGATAAAACGATTCTTGAATCAGGACTTGCCATGGATCTCAGCATGCCGTATAGCTGCCAAAGCGGATTATGTACAGCTTGTCGTGGAAAACTTCTTAGCGGTCAGGTGAAAATGGACGAGGATGCAGGATTGAGCGAAAAAGAAATTGCTGCGGGTTATATCCTTTGCTGTGTTTCCAGACCTTTGACCGATGACGTCAAAGTGAATATTGAGTAATCAAACTGTAAATGAAGGTGTTGGAAGACTATAGACCGAAGACCGAGGACGGAAGAAGGAAGTCCGGAGACGTCAAACGGAAAAAATTAAAATCAAGCGTTCGGGAAAGATTCTGTTGTTCAAGCAAATGACGCGATCCCGAATTTTCATATAAACCAATGTGTATGGCCGCTTTTCTTCCAGTTAGGATATAGAATCATCTTAGGAAATTGTAAACTTAAAAATTGAGGTTACTTCGGTCACCCGTCTTCGGTCTTCCGTCCACCTTTGAAAAAAGAAAATAGTATCTGGCATCATTGCATATAATCAATAATCAACCTCCCCATTTTGGAAATTCAAGAGATTACAAAAATCTACAAGCAAACAGAACAGCGTTCAACTATCGTCATGCTCGTGGCATTGCCGGTCTTTGGAATAATCTATTTATTCTTTGAATCGGGAAAAAAATTGATGGAAGTGCCTGAGATTTCTGAATTGTTGGTTTGGGTATTGGCCTTGACTTGCGCTGTTGGGTTGATCTTACAATACCTCTTGTTCAGTCAAAAAATAAAGCTCACCTTTTTAAAAGAAGAGCTTTTGGAAAAAGTGAAAGTCTATTCCCAGGCTACCAATCAGCGGTATCTTATCCTGCTGCTGGCATCTCTGATTAGTTCAATAGGATTACTTTTGAGTAAAAACCCCGTTTTCACACTTTTATTTGCGATTGTTCTGGTTTTCTTTTCTTTAGCTAAACCAACTCCGGATCGAATGGCGAGGCTGATGAAATTGAAAAAAGAAGAAAGGGAATTGATTCGCGACGCTTCGAGACCAAAGTAAAGGAATTGGAAAAAGGATTCGATTTCTATTTCCAATCCCTTTTCCCTAATCCCAAATTTAATTCTCAATCGTGATATTTCCCGAAGAGACCGATCCTCTCACCCAAGAGGATACACCATTATCGATTTCAAGATTTTTACCTGTGCTAGTTGCTCCAACTTTCAAATTTCCCGAGGAAGCGCTAAGTGAGAAATTGAAGCCTTTCAAATTGGAAGGTGTCTGAATCCGGAAGTTGCCGGAAGTTCCGTTTAATCTGGTGTTTGGGCCCAAACCTGAATTTTCAGCACGGATATTTCCGGAGGTAAATTTTAGGGAGCCCAAAGTTCCAATATTTGTCAGCTTGGCATTTCCTGAGGTAAGAGCCACGCTGAGTTCGCCTGAGACTTGGTCAGCCGTAAGTGATCCGCTGGTGGATTCATAGTCCACATTTCCTTTTACATTCAAAATCTCAGCACTTCCGGACGTTACTCCAGCCACTACATTTCCATCAACCCTGTCTATTTTCAGACTACCTGAACTGGCTCTGATGGATAAATCTCCCTTGATCTCGGAGGCGCTAATGCTGCCTGAAGATACTTTCAGGCTGGTTGATTCATTGGATACATTGGCTACTTTCATGCTTCCTGAACCGCTTTTCAAATCCAAAGCAATGGAAGCCGGGCCAGAAATCTTGATGTACCCTTTGTTTTTGGTGTTCCAGTTGTAGTTGTTTTGCTTTCGCTCATGCGTGATTTTCAACACATCACCGACAGTTACAAAGATGATGTCCTGGTCCGAATCATTGGATTCGAGGTAAGCTTCTACCTCTACTGCCGAACCCGATCCTCCCTGATAGCTTACTTCCAACCATCCGCCATCTACTTCGATTTTCTTGATGTTTGGGTAGTTTTTCTTGGCGTCTACCAACACATTTTGTGCAAAGCTGACTCCCGCCAATAGGATCAGGGCGAGTGTCAATGCGAGTTTGTTGTAAAGAGTTTTCATTTTTGCTTAGTTAGATTAGTTGAATATTACTCCAAAGCTCATAGCCTGCATTTCCGGGCCTTTTCCAGGCTGAAACAGATCATTGAGGTCATAGTTGAAAAACAAGTCTATTTCTTTTCCAACTCCGATTTCTCCGCGGAGTCCGTATCGGAAATTCTCGATATACATGTTTGATTTTTCATAAAGTTTATTTTGCTCGCCATCGGCATCATTGTACACAAATTTGCCCCGGCCACCGATCCTGTAGCCAACATATCCTCCGGCTCCAAGTCTCAGATTTCCATCATTTGTCTGGATAGATGGTACGAGAGTGAAATTGACGAAGGAAGCTGAGATCTTGGACTTGGTTCCATCACCTTCATTAAATTCCTGCCACTCGATTCCTTCAGGAGTTTTTACCGTGATCAGGTCGGTATCTTCCAATTTGAAATTGTACCAACTGACACCCAAAGAAGATTTAAGGTGAAAGTTTTTGGAAGGCTTCCAGGTTCCGGTCGTATTCAAGCCCACATACCAGCTTCCCCAGGGTTGCACTTCCGGAGCGCCTTTGTCCGTCGGCCAGATATTAATCCCAACTTCTGGTTCAAAGTTGGTTTCAAATTTCCCTGATTTCTCTTCGTGGTAGTTGGTGTAATCCTCAGTCTCCCATTCATAGGTTTTTGATCCATTTTCGTTCAACACCACATACCAAGTATGACCAAATGCTTTGCGAACTTTTTTTGTCTGGTTTTCAGAAGAGTCTGAGTCGGTGGTTTGAGCAAAAAGGGGTGCTGCGAAAAAGCCGAATAGCAGTATTCCGGTTAAGTATTTTTTCATAGTTGGTTTGAGTTAAAAATTGAAAGGAGGGGAAGTTTTCCTTCCCCGTCGTTTTTAAAATACTACACCGAAAGTGATGGGGTTCAGCTCAGGTCCCTTTCCATCCTGGAAGAGCTCATTGAGGTCGTAGCTCGTGAAGAATTTAACTCGTCCGATTCCAAGTTCACCTCTGATACCGTAGCGGAAATTTTCCAAGTAAAGTCCAGTTGGCTCTTTGTCTTTTTTACGACCTGAGCCTCCGATTTCTTCATAGACGTATTTGGATTGGCCACCGAGTCTGTATCCGGCATACGGACCGGCTGCGATTCTGAAACCTTTCTTACCATTGTCTTTCATTTTCCCAAAATCCAATTCCAGCAGGGTCATGGCTGTGATGTAGGAAGAAGAGATTTTGCTTTTGAAACCATCCACGTCAGTTCTCTGAATGAATTCAATCTGATCGTCTCCTCTTGTGGCCTGGTAGTCTCTGTTTTCAAACTTGAAGTTATAGAAATGAAAGCCCATTCCGAAGTTCCAGTAAACACCCTTTGAGATCCGCTGAGCAGCCATGAAATTCAATCCAACTTGCCAGCTTCCCCAACCTTTGACTGCATAAGGATTGTCTGAAGTTGGAAATTTTCCATTATCCAGGTAATTGTTTACACCCAAATCCATGTTGAAATAGGTTCTGAATTGGGGATCAGCATTTTTGCGGGTCCCGGTTTCGACTTTCACTTTTGTGTTTTCTCCCGATTCATCCACATATACGCGGACTCCTCCGACATTCACTTCTGTTTCGCTGCCATCCTCACGGACTTTAACCACTTCTTTTATGGATCCGTCACGGCGTTTTAATTCGACGATTGTCAATTCACCGGTTTCAGGATTTTGTTCCAAATCGAGCTCACTGATGATTTGATTGATGTTCATCAGCTTGAGTTTTTCGAAGTCCTCTTTGCTGTCTACAATGATTACAATTCTCCCGGATTTCCCGAATTCCACCACTACGCTGTCCTTGAGGTCAAGAATTTCGGTGAAGACCGGGTTTTCTTTCAGGTTATTGGCAAAAGCCACCTGAACCAATGCCATCAGGCAAACTAAAAGCAGGTATTTTTTCATTTTCTGATTCTATTAAAAGATTGGAGTTGGTTTTGATTAAGGTTTTTGATCGGCGCGCTCTTTTTTGGAAGTCAGGGTGACGAAGAGATTGTTTTTTGCATCCTGCAGGTCTGCAAATCCATTGTCCACTTTGCCAATAAACCCTTCGACGGTACCGACTGTCTTACCGAGCTCAGTGATCAGGTTTTTGTTTACGTCGTCTTTCTTGATTCCATCTGAGTAGATGCTCACCCGATAGAGAGGTTCTTTGGTAGTCTTTGCCTCAGCTACAGTTTGGTTGAGAGTTGGAGTTTCGATCAAGGGAATGCTCACTTCAGGAGTTTCTGCTTTCAGATCCGGTCTTTCGATCGGTTTGATTTCCTCAGTTGGGATTGTTTCGGTCTGAGCAATCAGGTTTTGAGGAGCGGTTTTGAAAGAAGGTGTGATAGTTGGTTTAGTTTTCTTCTGAGTTTCTGGTTTTTGAACAGGGGGAGCGATTGGCTCTTGAGTTTCTTCGGTCTGAGTTTGAGCAGGAGATGATTCAATGATTGTTGCATCCTCGATTTCAGGCTGATTTTCCTGAATCACCTCTTGTTGAACTTCTTCGGCCATCAAGTTTTCTCCGGAGAGCGTACCAGATTTTGGATAGAAAAGATATCCCGCCATCAGCAAAAGACTAATCGATGCAGCAATCGCCCACCAGAGTCCTTTATTGGATCCGGGTTTTTGAGGAAGCTGATTTTCCAGCCTTTCCCAGGCAAGTGCGCTGGGCTTTACACTGTGCTGGTCTAGTTTTTCTTTGAAAAACTCATCCAGGTTTTTAGGTGCTTTAGCCATTGATTCGTCGTTCGTTTGGTTGTTGACTGGCAATTTTTTCTTTCAAGACATTTCTCGCTCTGTTGAGCTGGGATTTGGAAGTGCTCTCTGAAATTCCCAGCAGCTCGCTGATTTCGTGGTGAGAGTATCCCTCGATGGCAAACAGGTTGAAAACCGTGCGATAGCCAATCGGCAGGCTTTGGACCATTCCCATTAGTTCCTCTACTTCGAGATGATTGAGTTCATAGTGATGATCTCGGTATTCAGATTCATCATCCATGTTGATCTCCATCATCAGATGACGATGACTTCTCAGCGTCATGAGAGCCTGCGTGACGATGATTCTCTTCATCCATCCTTCGAAACTTCCTTTGGCTTGGTACTG
>JBILPR010000199.1:0-8099 GCA_044373795.1 Algoriphagus sp.
TACAATATCTGATTCATCCGACGGGTGATCAGGATCGGCATGCATCCAGATTTCGGCTACGATTCCCCAATTATCAAGACCAATTAAACGGTGTCTTTCTCCTTTTTCAAGGGAAACAGTTTTATCTATTTCCATTTCTAAAACTTCACCTTGCTCGTCGGTAGCACTTCTCACCACTCCTGAAATCCCTGCAATCAGTTTCCAAAGTTCCGCTCTCCTGAAATGATACTGCCAGGACAATCTTTGACTAGGAGCGACAATCAAAAACTTTGGACTAAACTTCTGACTTAATTGTTCTTCCGAAAACTCAACATCTTCGAAAAACAAGTTCTTGAATTGGAGGATTTGCGCTTCATCCAACACAAAAAAACCACCCCAAGGTCTTTCAAGGTCTTTTTGAACAACTGTGAGTCCTTGGTTTTCAACAAATTCACTTACTTTTTGAAAAACCTCTTCCTTACTCAGGTTTTTGGCGAGATCGATTCTATCCATGCTTTTGAATAATTATTTTTTAAAACTAAAAAAAATCAACTTAAATAAACAGCTTGATCGATAAACTGACATTTCAAATCTTTTACTGTAATTGAGGCTACTCGCAAAATAAATTTACTTTTTACGCAAAAACTCCTTCTCGTTTTTCAATTTTTTTAGAAAAGTATTTTTTGAAACTTAAAAATTCCTTTAATTCAGGTATAAATTTGGAATATGCACCTGATAAATCCTCAAGCAGTCATTGAAAAAATGGAGGGCGTAGTTGAAATAAAAAGCTACCTCAACAAAATCAAAATAATCAAGAACCTTTATCTCAAAGGAGCAAATACTGCCAGTGAAATATGCACTGAAGTTGGAATTTCGTTGCCAACAGTAAACTCCCTTTTGGGAGATTTGATGAATTCCGGTGAAGTGATCAAGCATGGACGTGCAGAATCTCAGGGAGGCAGAAAACCGGATTTGTATCGCCTGGCGGAAAATGCATTTTATGTTCTTTCGGTAGACTTATCCCGATTCAATGTAAACCTGGCTCTATATTCCTGCACTCACACGTTGGCTTTCCCGAAAGAGAGTCATAAAATCACACTCAATAATGAGAAGGAAACTTTTGATACGTTATGTCAATACCTCGAAAGCTATCTTGAAAAAACCGGAATTCCTTCGGAAAAAGTAATCGCAATAGGGATTTCAATGCCTGGATTGATCGATTCGGTAGGTGGCGTAAACTATACCTACCTCAAGTTTGGAAAGAAAACCCTTCTTGAAAACCTGGAATCCAGATTTGAAAAGAAGATTTTCCTCGAAAATGATGCAAGGGCAATGACTCTTGCTGAATATAAATTTGGTTCAGAGCATTCTTACAAAAATGTCCTGGGAATTTTCATAGGTTGGGGAATCGGCCTTGGGATCATCATTGATGGCAAAATCTATCAAGGTGCTTCCGGGTTTGCCGGTGAATTTGCCCACTCTCCTATTTTTGAAACGCGAGAAATCACTTGTATTTGTGGCAAAAAGGGCTGCCTTGAAGCTGTAGCATCCGGTACCGCAATTGTAAGAATGGCAGGAGATGCAATCAAGCTGGACCAGGATAGTATTTTGGCAAGAATGGTTCGGGATCATCAGGGTGAATTGGAGCCCGGCTTGGTAGTGGAAGCGGCATTGGCCGGAGATCAGAGAGCGATTACAATATTGTCCGAAGCAGGACTTGATTTGGGCAGAGGGATTTCGATTTTGATTCAGCTTTTAAATCCGGAACTGATCATCATAGGAGGATCTGTGGCTGAAGCAAACCAATACCTGATCACTCCTATTCAGCAGGCATTGAATATTTACAGCATGGCTAAGTCGCGTGAGAGATCTCATCTTGCACTTTATCAGCTCGGAGAGAATGTTGGTCTGATGGGGGGCGTTGCTGTGGCAAACGAAAAACTTTTCGAAGATGTAATTAACCGATTGGGGTAACCCACCTTCCAAAGCGATGGATACGATTTCCCGAATTCTGCTGGTGATTTCTCTTTTGACGGGGCTTCTGCCTGGAATACCATATGGACTTTTAGCACAACAACAGGCCCCAAAGTTTGAGAAATTAAGTCCTAAGAAAACCGGGATCCAATTCAAAAACCTCCTCAAAGAGGATGAAAAAAACAATATCCTTCGCTATGAATACTTTTACAACGGTGGCGGTGTCGCTG
Organism: Algoriphagus sp.; assembly: GCA_044373795.1. GTDB lineage: Bacteria > Bacteroidota > Bacteroidia > Cytophagales > Cyclobacteriaceae > Algoriphagus. The sequence goes on from JBILPR010000199.1 coordinate 2,184, forward strand.
TGGGAGATCTGAATAGCGACGGTCTGGACGATATTTTTTTCACCGGAAATATGGCCGGAAATAAACTTTATAAAAATCTCGGTCAGCTCAAATTTGAAGATGTCACCAAATCGGCTGGAATGGGAGGAAAAAATATCTGGACCACCGGAGTAAGCATGGCAGATGTGAACGGGGATGGACTTCTTGATATTTATGTATGCTACTCAGGAAAAGGCACGCCTGAATTAAGAAAAAATGAACTCTGGATAAATAAAGGTGAATTCAAATTTCAGGAGAGAGCTGAAGAATTTGGATTAGCCGATCCATCCAACAGCACCCAGGGACTCTTTTTCGACTTTGACAGAGACGGGGATCTTGACCTTTTTCTTCTAAATCATCACATCAAAGTCATAACCGAGCTAGAATTGGAGTCCGCCAAAAGTACCAGGCATCCTTATGCCGGAGACAAATTGTATCGAAATGACGGGGACCGATTTGTTGACATCAGTGAGGAAGCCGGGATTCTGGGTTCGGCACTTGGATTTGGTCTGGGCGTAATCGCCTCCGACATCAATCAGGATGGTTGGCCAGATATAATGGTGACTAACGATTACATCGAAACCGATTACCTCTACATCAATCAGGGAAACGGCACATTCAAAGAGAGCATCAAGGACCACTTTCAACACATTTCCCATTTTTCGATGGGCGTAGATATTGCTGATATCAACAATGATGCATTGCCGGATGTCTATACGCTCGACATGCTCCCGGAAGGCAATGAGCGCCAAAAACTTTTATATGGGCCCGAAAATTATGAGCAACATGCGCTGATGATTAAGCAGGGCTTTTATCACCAAAACATGAGGAATATGCTCCAGCTCAATCAGGGAAATGGGCTGTTTTCTGAAATCGGGCAAATGGCAGGTATATCCAACACAGACTGGAGTTGGTCCTGCTTGTTTTTTGATGCCAACAACGACGGGAAAAAAGATCTATATGTGAGTAATGGCTACTACCGGGATTATACCAATCGGGATTTTCTTAAGTACAAAGGCGATTATTATTTTAAGCAAGCGATTGCAAAAGAAAAAGCAGACACGCTGCAATTGGTCACTTCAATGACCTCCACACCTATTCAGGACTATTTCTTTGAAAATAAGGGAAACCTTCAGTTTCAGAACACATCGGTCATCTCAGGATTTACCGAAAAAAACTTTTCCAGCGGAGCAGCCTACGCAGATTTGGACAATGACGGCGATCTGGATCTGGTCGTGAATCACCTCAATGAAGTTTCCTCAATCTTCGAGAATCTCAGCTCTGAAGGGAATTGGCTTCAATTTGAACTTTCAGGAAAAGGAAAAAACACCTTTGCCACGGGTTCAAAAATTCAGGTTTTTACTCGTAGAGAAACACAATATTTGGAGCAAAATCCGGTCAGAGGATTCCAATCTTCCGGCAGCTATAAACTCCACTTTGGTTTGGGATCTTTCGAGTCGGTGGACAGTGTACGGGTAATCTGGCCTGACCTGACTCAAACTCTGCTTAAAACCGTCCCGGTAAATCAAGTTTTGAAACTCCGGCAGGAAGAAGGTACCCAAGTTGACATGCCTGCCCAATCCGTTATTTCCCTGCTGAGTCATGGGCCGTCAATAGATTTTGTATCCACTCAATCCAATGTTAACGATTTTAAGAGACAGCCCCTAATGCTGACTATGCCCAGCCACAGCGGTCCTACCCTGGCTCAGGCAGACTTAAATGGAGATGGTAATCCAGAAGTATTCATTGGTGGCTCCAAAACCACACCAGGCAAGATCTTCTCCTTCAAAAATGGGGCATGGGAAACCTACCGGGGATTTAGATCTTCCCTCGGCTTCACGGACTGCATAGCGATTTTTCACGACTTCAACGGGGACGAAAAACCTGATCTTTACCTCGGAAGCGGAGGCTATCACGATTACCTGAGTACAGACGAAGCCCTTCAGGATAGACTTTATCTCAATGACGGAAGCGGGGTCATGATTGCCCAAAGCGACTTTCCCAAGCTTTTCACCAGCACCGGCGCTGCCACCGTGCTGGATGCAAATAGAGATGGGTACCCCGATCTTTTTGTCGGAGGCAGAGTGATCCCAGGTCGCTATCCGGAGACACCTGAAAGCAAACTTCTGATTAATGACGGGAAAGGAAAATTTTCCGATCAGTCGTTCAATTTCCTTCCGAACAAGGGAAAAATCGGAATGATATCCGGAACAGTTTCCCAGGATCTGAACCAAGACGGATGGGATGACCTTATCCTAGTCGGAGAATTCATGTCTCCCACGGTCCTGATCAATAAGGAAGGGAAACTTTTTGAGGACGAATCCCAAACTTATTTTCCTGCCAATCTTTCCGGCTGGTGGTCAGGTCTTGCCCAGTCTGACTTCGATGGAGACGGAGACCTTGACTTGGTAGCTGGAAATTTTGGACTTAACTCCCAACTTACTGCCAGTTCCGAAAAACCTATCCGGTTGTTTGCAGCAGATTTTGACCAGAACGGAAGCTTGGACCCTATTATGGGATGCTTCATCGGTGACGGCTACTTTCCATACCCCAGCAGAGATGAGTTGCTGGATCAAATGGTCAGCATGCGGAGCAAATTCACCGATTATGCCTCTTACTCCAAGGCGAAAATGACAGATCTGTTTTCACCTCAGGAACTTGAAAACTCCTTAAAACTGGAGATACAGACTTTGGAATCCATGTATTTTGAAAACACTAGCACGGGATTCAAAGCTCATACTCTTCCTCGCATAGCTCAGGCATTTCCGATTTATTCCATACTGCCGATCGACCTAAACAAGGACGGGAAAATGGATCTGATCCTTGGAGGAAATCAAAGTCATACCCGCATTCGAATTGGTAAAATTGACGCCGGACTAGGCCAAGTATTAATTGGTGACGGAAAGGGAACTTTCAATTCTATGGCACCCGAGGAATCGGGATTGGGAATGAAAGGAGATATAAAATCAATTTTGAATGTGAAATCGGGTGATTCGACTTTGATTATTTTTGGCATCAATCAGCAAAAACCCAAAGTCTTCCAAATCCGATGAAAAAGCTAATTCCTCTTCTTCTGATCAGCTTTTTTCTTCCTTTGATAAGTATCCTCTTACTTGCGCAAAATCAAAAAGTGGACTGGGCGAAAGTCTATTCAGAGCAACTTTTCCATGTGACCGAAGTCATGGTCACGGATGTAGCCAGTCCACCCGTCGCCGCCAGAATCTATGCCTACACCAATTTGGCAGCGTATCGAGTCTTGCAAGAATCAAGGGTAGATTTCCAGCGGAATGATTTCCTTCAATTTTCCCATCTGAAAAATCAGATGACTGATCTTACACTGGAATCTATTTCATCTGTGGAATTTGCCGCTATTTATTCCATGCTTTTGGTAGGAGAAAAGGTTATGCCTTCCGGGTATCTTTTGAAAGCAAAGCAAACTGCATGGCAGGATTGGGGGCTAAAAAATAAATTGATCACCAAGAAAAATCTGGAAGTTCATCTGGCTTTTGCAAAAGCAGTTTCGGAACAGGTTCTGTCTCTGGCAAAAACCGATGGCTACATTCAGCTGACTGCACTGAATCGATACACGCCTAATGAAGGAGAAGGATTTTGGTATCCTACACCACCGGCCTACATGTCTGCCGTCGAACCTGAATGGAAAACCATGCGAACTTTTTTCCTCGAAAATCTGAATGAGTATGACCCGGCTCCGATGGCTGAATTTGATCTCTCAGAAGGAAGTCCGTTTCAGATTCAACTTCAGGAAGTCTATAATAAAGGGAAAAACTTAAATGATGAAGAAAAGCTGATCGCAAACTTCTGGGATTGTAATCCTTTCAAAGTTGAGTTTACCGGGCACATGGCCATGGGGGTAAAGAAGATTTCTCCGGGCGGACATTGGATAGGAATCACAGGAATCGCAGCTCAAAAAAAGAAGCTTTCTTTTGCTGAAACAGCCTTCATCCACACGTTGGTTGCTTTGACCCTTCATGATTCTTTCGTCTCTTGCTGGAAAGCAAAATATGAAACCAACCGCATCAGACCAGAAACCGTCATAACGACTAAAATCGATCCTGCCTGGAGACCTTTGCTTCAGACTCCGCCTTTTCCGGAATACACTTCCGGACACTCAGTCATCAGCTCGGCTTCAGCCGAGATTCTGACAGGATATTTTGGGGAAAATTTCGAGTTCATCGACTCCTCCGAAGTCTATTTTGGATTGCCTGAGCGTACGTTTCAGAGCTTTTTCCAAGCTTCCGATGAAGCTGCGATTTCCAGACTTTATGGAGGTATTCACTTCCGGGATGCTATTGAGAACGGGGTCATTCAGGGAAAAAAGATCGGGAAAGCGATTTGGGGTAGGATCGCAGAATTGTAACATTTTAAAAAAGGAAAATTGCTATGTCTATCCACTTCTTACTTTTCATTCTAACCATTTTTGCAATTTCAATCAAAGAAAAGCAACCAAAATCTAAAGCTGATAAACCCAATATCATCCTGATTTTCGCAGATGATATGGCTTATGGAGACTTGGGAACCTATGGTGCTACCGGTTGGAAAACACCCAACCTCGATCAGCTTGCTGCCGATGGTGTGCGATTCACCCAGTTTTATGTTCCTCATTCAGTTTGCACCGCCTCCCGAGCTGCCTTGTTGACCGGCACCTATGCCAACCGATTGGAATTGTACGGAGCGTTGGATCATACTGCCAGGCATGGTTTGAATCCCGAGGAGACAACCATTGCGGAGATGCTGAAAGAAAATGGCTATCAAACGGGAATGGTAGGAAAATGGCATTTGGGTCACGAAACTGAGTTTCTTCCAACCCAACAGGGATTCGATCAGTTCTTTGGCCTACCCTACTCCAACGACATGTGGCCTAATCATCCGGAATCCAAAAACTATTATCCTCCGCTTCCTTTGATCGATGGAGAAAAGGCCGTTGCATACCTGGAAGATCAGCAAGAGTTGACTTCTTGGTACACGTTCAAATCACTTGAATTCATTGAAAAAAATCAGGAAAAGCCCTTTTTCCTCTATTTAGCGCATAACATGCCACATGTGCCGCTCTATGTTTCAGAAAAATTCAGAGGAAAATCCGAACAGGGATTGTATGGAGATGTGATGATGGAGATCGACTGGTCTGTAGGTGAAATCCGCAAGAAGCTGGAAGAGCTGGGCTTGGATAAAAACACGCTGATCATCTTTACTTCCGACAATGGACCCTGGCTTTCGTATGGAGGCCATGCCGGTTTGACGGGAGGATTGAAAGAAGGAAAAGGAACTTCTTGGGAAGGTGGCATTAGGGTTCCTGCAATCTTCACTTGGCCGGGGAAAATCCCCGCAGGACAAGTTCAAGATCATGCAGCAATGACCATTGACGTGTTGCCAACTTTAGCAAAAGTAACCGGATCTCCGCTGCCGAAACTCAAGATTGACGGTTCGGATATATGGCCTTTGATCATCATGGGTGAAAAATCAGATTTGAGACCCTATTTCGCCTATTATAATACCAATGAACTTCAAGCGGTAATCTATGGAAAATGGAAACTTGTCTTCCCTCACACTTATCGCACTATTCCCGTTGGCATCGAAATGAGGAATGATGGTATCCCGGTAAAATATGCGCAAGTCAAATTGGAACAAGCTCAACTCTTTGATTTGGCAAAAGACCCAGGAGAGACTACCGATGTCTCCGCCAAATATCCCAAAATCCTAGCTCAGCTAAATGGGTTTGCAGATCAGGCCAGAGCTGATATGGGCGATTCGCTGACCGGAAAAGTGGGAATAGGGAATCGGACGGCGGGGAGAATTGCAATTCCCAATCAATGACTAATCATCATACTACGGTCATAAAAAACGGCGAGAATTTCACCGGAAATCGCATCGAGGTAGACT
>JBILPR010000029.1:0-25475 GCA_044373795.1 Algoriphagus sp.
CGTCTTTATAAAGTTCGCGTGCAATAGATACTCTTTGCTTTTGACCACCACTGATCAAAATACCATTATCGCCAAGTCTTGTATTCTCCTTTTCCGGAAGCGACAATAAAAATTCATCAATTTTTGCCAGCTTGATAGCTCTTTCAAATTTTTGTCTATTTATAAGTGAATCCTCATCCCACAGTGTAATATTATTAAAAAATGAATCATTGAAAATTACTGGTTCCTGAGTTATATAACCAAATCGTTTTCTGTAAGAAGATAAATTAACATTATCTCTATTAAAATTATTTACTAAAATAGAGCCTTCAGTGGAGCTAAATAGCCCAACAATCAAATTAACTAAAGAAGTTTTACCACTTCCACTCTCACCTACAAAAGCGTATGTTTTAAGAGGTTCAATTTTTAGGTTAATAGAAATAAGAACTTCAAATCCATTCGGGTATTTAAAATATACATCTTTAAGTTCAAGACTATCGACATTATTAATTACGGGATCATTGCAAATCTCTTCTTTTCCGCTTTCAAAATCCTCGATTAATTCAACAGAAGATCTTAATCCCCCAATGTTAGAAATAAAACCCTGCCAACTTCCTTGGAGAGTAACTACATAATTAAGAGCTCTATATAAAAACATTAAACTAAGAATAATAGATGCTATTGCACCTCCTAAAAAGTTGACTTGAATCACAATAATGATAACGACAACAATAAGTATTAAAGGTTCCCTTGTACTGGATAAAATTGCACTATACATTCCAATTTTCCGTTGGTTACTTTCAATTTTATCAATAATATCTTTAAGTTTATTTTTGTAGGAGACAAAATAATCGGTGGCTTTTAAATATTTAAAATTATAAACAGCCTGAACTAAATAACTTTGGTAGGCATGTCCCAAATTTGACAAACCCACAGACACTATTTCTGTTTTTTTAAATAGAACACGGAAAAAGATATTAGATACAAATCCACCGACGCCAACTAAAAGAGCAAATTGAAAATTTGTCAACATAGCCATTCCAATATAAACCAATAATAAAACGGCATGTTGCACAGAATTAAAATAAGCTAAAAATCCATAACTAAGTTTGATCCCTTCTGATCCAAGAGTGTTTTGAATTTTCCCCGAATCCAAATTTAAAAAGTTTTTATATTCCAATCTACTAAGTCCTTCAACAAGGCCATATCGTAATCTTTTTACAAACCGGTTTTGAATTTTAATTTTATACATACCGTCAAAAAACTTTAAAATGGCTTTAAGAGTAAAAAGTATTACCATTAGAACAATCACAGTATTAAGATTAATTTCCAAACCAACGTAATTGAGTCCATCTATTAAAAATTGAAGTTCTCCTAATGATTGCGAGCTGCCAATAGGATCAGGCTCAGCAGCAGCCAGTTCAAAAACTGGTATGAACAATGCAAGCCCAAAACCATCAATTAAACCCACAAAAATACTAAATGACATAAGAATGAAAATCCTATAACCTATGTAAGAATAAAAAAAAGCGAAATGTCGAAAGTACTTTTTTGTAAAATTTTTAAGCATAATCAAGTAAAATCAAGCTCTATGCTTGAAGACGAATTTTTTTAATTTATAATACAAATTATATTTCCACTTTTTAAAAGTACTAAAACTAACTTTTTCATCGTGGGTTCCATCAATAGCATCATAGGCAGGATAAATAGGCCATAAAACTAAAATCCCACCATCTATCATGTAAAATAAGAGAGACCTCATTAAGATAATTTCTAAATAACTACCTTTTTTTTCATTAAAATGTTTTAGCGCAGTTGGTAAAAAATAATTAAAATAATAACTTTTTTTAATTATAATAATTCTAGTATCAGCCCAACTAAAATTTCTTGTTGGATTTATATAAATTTCATGCTCTACACTATTAGTTTTATCAAGCAAAAAATTAATATTCTTTATAATATATCGACCAGTAATCTTTATAAGATAATCAACTTCTTTCAAAAAATTTGAATGTTTGATTGCGTATTCAATGATTTCGATTTCACCAAAAGATTTTCCACAATTACTTTTTTGAGATAAAAAAGAATGATATTCTAATGATGGATACTTCTCAGCCAAAGAGGAAATTCTTAATGAATCGTAATTTGAATTTTCCACAAAAACAACTAAATACCCTTTTTCAAGATAAAACTTTACAGCTTTGAAATAATCACCTTCTCTATCTATAGAATTTGTTCTACCAGATTTTGAATGCAAAGGGAATGGTTTAATAGTAGCAGTAAGCAACAAAACAAAACTCATTTTTTTAAGAATTTATATTTGATTTTTCATTATTATCTCCTTTATATATAAATATTAAATTATGATAAAAATGAATACTCGTTATTTTTTTATTTAAGTATGAAGGTTCATAGTCTCAATTCCTAAATTCAGCATGATTTAAACCATGAATTAATTTTTTAAAGTTTCCCATAGCAGTCCATTCAGAGTCGGAATTAATAGAATCTCCTCCGAATTCAGGCCAGTAAGAAGTCTGTACATCTTCAATCACATAGATACCATTATCATTCAGTTTTGGGAATAAAATTTCAAAAGTACATATAATATGTTCATTTAGATGACTTCCATCATCTATAATAAGATCAAACCCACCAACCTCGTCACTAAGTGACTCAAGAAATGAAGCATCAACTTGACTACCTTGTTTAATTTTTTTTCTTCCCTCTTGCAATTGAGTTTTATCGTAAATGTCAACCCCAAATATTTCAGCTTTATCAAAAAAACGCTCCCACATTCTCACGGAGCCACCTCCCTGTCGCGGGTTTTCGTATCCTCCAATCCCTATTTCTAATAATTTAATCCTTTTTTGAGAGAACTTCTGAAAATGAAAAAATAATAAGGAGTGTAAAAATGCTTACCCCATTTATCTGTTTTAAAAATAGTAGCTAAATAATTTAAATCCTTTGTTCTACCAAATGTTTTAAATCTATAATAATATCTAAATAACTTCCTTCTTTTGACAAAACTCAGGTTATCTATTAATTGCTTTATCATGAGTTATTTATTTAATTTAAAAAAAGATTTTTTCTTATGATCATCATCATAGTAACCATAGCCATACCCATAAGTGTAGCCATATCCATAAGTTACCTTATTCCCGTCTACTCCATTATATATAGCATATATATTTTTTAGATTCTTACCATGTTTTAGTCCATTTAAAGCCTCGACAAAATCTCGTTGACTGTAATTTTGTCTAAAAACAAACAGAGAAATGTCTACATGAGGAAGCAAATCCAATGTTTCACTAACGAGACCCACTGGCGGAGTATCCAAAATTATTACATCGTATTCATTTTTAAGATCAGTCATCAAATCCTCAAATCTTTTAGTAAATAATAGTTCAGCAGGGTTTGGAGGAACTGGGCCAGAGACCAAGACGTGAAGATTGTCATATTTAGTAACTTTCACAGTATCTCGCCATTCAACCTGTCCACTTAATACTGTTGACAGGCCAAGATTATTATCAATACCAAAATCGTTAAAAATTCTTGGCTTTCGCATATCGCATCCTACCAGAATGGTTTTCTTACCAGTGAGTGAATAAACAGAAGCAAGATTCATTGCACAAAAAGTTTTCCCCTCACCTGATATCGTAGATGTCAACAAAATTGTAAGCTGTTTTTCGGCCGGGGCAACGAACCTTATATTTGCCCTCAAGGATCGAAATCCTTCTGCTATACCCGATTTTCCCTGCTCAAGAACTACTAAATTACTTTGTTGTTTGTTGAATAAAATTGTAGAAAGGAGTGGCATTTTCAGCCTTTTTTCAAGATAAGATACGTCTTCAATTTTTGTTCTGGTTAATTCTCTTATCACAACAAAAAAGATCGGAAACATTAAACCAATAATAATTCCAATAGTATAATTTCTGAATGGAATAGGACTGACAAGAAACCCTCCAATCGCTGGTTGGATTACCTTATTTTCAGCTTTATTAGAGGCGGCTGTAATCGCAGCCTCTGCCCTCTTCTCCATGAGATAGTTATATATATTTTCATTTAGAGAAAACTGTCTTTCAATTCTAATTAGATTTTGTTCTGTTTCAGGTAAATCTCTAAATGAAACTTCAAATTCAGAAATGCGAGATCTTAAATTTTGAATTAGAACAGCAGAGTTACTGTCTACATTTTTCAAAATTTCCTGAATGGATTTATTCAGATCACGAATTTTATTATTAGTGGCTTGAACTTGCGGAGCTTGTTCTGTTAGGGTTGCCAATTGCCTGGATTTCTCAACTTGAAGTTCCATCAAATTTGAAATCAAAGAATTTAGAATAGGATCATCAATTCCAATTCCTGATGGAACTACCAGATCATTGTATTGCTCCCGAACAAGGTATCCTGCAAGATTTCTATAGTAAGTTCTTTTAAATTCTTCTTTTCTAAGTTCGGACTCAACTTCCGTTAATTGATCAAAAACTGAAGAGCTCTCAGCATCCAAATTGTATATTTTATTGTCTGATCTGAATGTCTGCAACTGATTTTCAAATTGTCTTAAACTATCTGAAACTCCAGATACCTGACTATCTATAAAATCCACTGTATTGGAAGCAATCTCATTTTTTTCTTCCAACTCTAACCTTAAATAAGTTTCCATTAATTTGTTAATGTAAACTTCTCCTTTCCTAACACTGGCAGTTTGAATGCTCAATTCAAGAATAGTGCTTTCCTTTTCATGTGTTTCTACATCAAGTTTGCTTGAATATTGACCAGCAAGCGAGTTCAAGTCTTCGAATTTTATTAAAACTTCACCCTTTTTTTCAGGGCTTATTTTATTTACCCTGATTGTAAAGTTTTTGTTGCTGATCCATTTACCAAAAGAGTAATTTGTAGGAACAGGGATTATCTCCAACTTTGTTTTTGAACCATCGGGGAGATATTTATTATATTTCTCATCATTGAAAGAAAGTGAAAAAGTTGAATCCCCTTCCCAATTTAAAGTAATAAGACCTTGAACGATTTGTGGTTCCTTCCAATTAACTTCTACTAAAACAGGTGTATTTTGGTACAACTCATTATTAATAAAAGTAGTTTTCGAAAAATATTCTACGTCAAAATCCAATTGATCGAGCGTAGCCTCGGCTATTGGTCTGGATTTTAAAATGACAACTTCATTCACTAATCCATTTTTTGTAGAGCCCGTTATTGATGGTGCTTCAAACAAGGCAAACTTATTATCTGAGTTTTTAATAAAAAAGAGGCCAGAAACTTTGAATTGAGGAACAGACATCCTTGTTAAAATGTATGCTCCCGCCAAGAAAATAAAAGTTGAGACCAAAATGTAAGGCCAAATTCTTAGAATCTTAGGTATTACTGATTTGATGTCAAAAGAACTTTCTTCGCTAAAAAATTCTTTTTCTTCCGGATCTAAACTCATTTTTAAATTAATTATTCTGAACTAATGTAAGAACTAATGCTACTGCTGTAATTGAAGTTATAATTAAGGAGAGGGATTCAACTAGGGTATTGCCAGCTCCAATTTCTTTTACCTTCATTGGCTCCGCATAGATTAGATCATTAGGACGTAGAAAATAATACTCAGATCCTAAAAGATTTCTGTCCAAAAGATTGATTTTATGAATTTGTGATCCATCAGGATATTGCCTAACAAGCAATATTTCTTCTCTTTTAGCAACAGTAGTCAAATCTCCTGCGTTAGCAATTGCCTCAAAAATAGTTACTGAATTTTGCAAAACAGTAAATTTCCCAGATTGATTGAATTCTCCCAAAGCACTATAACGGATACCTCCTAATCTAACTCTCACAAAAAATTCTCCTTCTTTTACAAAATCTCTTACTTTTCTTTCTACCAGTTCTTTTGATTGAGCGGTTGTAAGACCTAAAAGATTTATATCACCTATCAAAGGAATTTCAATTATTCCTGTACCATCAAGCGTATATCCATTCATAAAAAAAACGTCTCCAGCGCCCATGTTACCCCCTTGAGCTGAAGCTTGATTCTGATTTGCTCCCCCCCCAAAAATCAAATTCATTTCCGGGTCTGTGGTTTTGATCGTAACCTCAACAATGTCATTTATTTGCAGGAGGTAATCTTCTGTCAAATAAGGATATTTCTGGCTTGTTTGAACAAGAGGGCCATTTGAATCCTTTAAATTCTGCATGTAAATAAGTTTTTCATTGGATATACAAGATGTAAAGACCAGACAAGTTAAGGCTAAAACACAAAGTGAGTTAGTGGATTTATTCATAGGAAATGGTTGAGGGAATTAATATTTAAAGGTATTTTTTTAATTTTGTAATCAAAAATACTGATTATTCAGAATTTTAATTTTTTATTTCGCCAATGAGGCGTTTAAGTTTTATAGCCTGGAATCCACAAGTTTTTTATCCAAAAAGCCCTTTACATCATACAAGACCTGAGTAGGTGATTTGGACAGTTTCAAACTATTGAATTTTTGATGAGATACAGCAAGAATTACAGCTGAATATTGGGTTATATCTGGTACCAAATCTCCAGATAAAATATCTATTCCATATTCGTGGGAGACCTCCGTAGGATTAGCCCATGGATCATACACATCTACCTCCATATCGAAGGATTTAAATTCTTTGTAAATGTCAATTACCCTGGTATTTCTTACGTCAGGACAATCCTCTTTGAAGGTGAATCCCAAAATCAGAACTTTGGCATCAATCACTTTCAGATCCTTTCTCATCATCAACTTAATTACTTCGGTGGCGACATGCTTGCCCATACTGTCGTTGAGTCTTCTGCCAGCCAAAATAATCTCAGGATGATAGCCTAGTTCCTGTGCTTTTTGCGCTAAATAAAATGGATCAACACCTATGCAATGCCCACCAACCAAACCTGGCTTGAACTTCAGGAAATTCCATTTTGTCCCAGCAGCTTCCAGGACTTCGTGAGTATCTATACCCATCAGATTGAAGATTTTCGAAAGCTCATTTACAAACGCAATGTTAATATCTCGTTGAGAATTCTCAATCACCTTTGCAGCTTCTGCCACTTTTATTGAAGAGGCTTTGTGCGTGCCGGCAATAATAACGGACCTATAAAGTTGGTCAACGTACTCGGCAATTTCCGGAGTGCTTCCGGAAGTCACTTTCAAAATTTTGGCTACTGTATGTTCTTTGTCTCCCGGGTTTATTCGCTCAGGAGAATATCCTGCAAAGAAATCCAAGTTGAACTTCAAACCTGAAACCCTTTCCAATACAGGCACACACTCATCTTCGGTCACTCCTGGGTAGACAGTAGATTCGTAAATAACCACATCTCCTTTTTTCAGGTATTTCCCAATACTCTCAGATGCCTTCAGCATTGGAGTCAGAACAGGGCGATTATGCTTGTCAGTTGGTGTAGGAACTGTCACCACATAAATCTGGCAATTGGCCAAACCCTCTGGATCATTTGTTGCAAAAAGACCATTCTGTCCTTCAATGGTATTAGAAGTTAATAATACAGATTCTAACAGCTCGTCATCAATTTCAAGAGTATAATCTTTTCCGCTGTTTAAATCTCTAACTCTCTTGGAATCAATATCAAAACCTACTACATGATATTTTTTTGCAAATTCCACTGCCAATGGCAATCCTACATATCCGAGGCCTATTACCGCAATTTTAACGTCTTGAAGTGGTGTAATTATCATTAAATAATAGTTATGAATTTTCTAAAAACTTACTTATTAAATCTCCTTTGTTTTGCTGGATAATAAGCCTCTGACAGCTTCGCCCTTTCAGTTACAAACTTAGCCTTTACAATTTTCAGAAAAAACTTGACACTGATTTTGACAAATTGATGCTCAATGACAAAAAACAATTTTTGAAATTCTAAAAACAGCTCTCAAATCATTGAATTCCACATTTCAGAAGAATGAGTACCAAAGTTACTCATTTCATCCCGATGTCAAAACTAATTGAAAATGATGGAAAACAAATTTTTTTTGACTTGATCACCTTCCAATTTGATAAATCAAATTAATTGTGCTGCTGAAGGATAATTTGTTATTTCCGGAGGGAAAATCGTTGGTGCTATTTATGTCTGATTGCCATTGATAATTTACTCCATTTGTGATTTGAGCATTTGCAGTTAGCATCAATCTATTCCATTTCTGTTCCCAAATGAATCCCAAACTAAAATCAACCCAAGGGCTCTTTTCAGAATTCTGCCCAAATGCGCGATAAAAAAAATCTTGGTGATTTTCCAATCGTTGAAAAAGTAAACCGACTTTATTAAGATTTTTTACCTGTGAAATTTCCAGAATCTGTGCATTTGCTCCTACCCCGATTCCTACTCCCATACCTTCTCCATAATTGGTAAACCCCCGGACTTGATAATGGGTATGCCAGCTTGTACTACTTGCAATGAACTCATCAGGATAACGGATATATCTGTTAACTGATTCTTGCTGATGGATGACTTCACCCCGTATTTGAATAAATCTTTCGCTTTTTCCTGTTTGAAAAAGTTTTGAAAAGCCCATCAAATAAGCCCTAGCATGCTCCGGATTCAAAATAAACTCTCTCCAATCGTAGGAATGATCTCTTCTCCCAAATTCACCGTAAACTTCAAACTTTGCTTTAACATTGACATATCTGAAGGTTACAGAAACTTGCTGATCCTGCGCCAGTGTGTCATAGGCTACAGAGTTTCCATTAGTGAATAGTTCCTTTTTTTGAAACGCCTGAAAGACAGGAAATCTATCGATCAGGTTTGGACCCACATCGTCATTGTATTGTTGAAAAGTTCGATTAAAGCCGATGAACAACTGAGGTAAAAAAACAGGCTGATATGTCAATGACAAACCATTAATGTAACGCCAATCTCCAGAAAAAGGCGTTCCATAGATATTGTTTAGTAGGTCATTCTGCGATGGTAAGACCGAAGAATCTTCTGCTCTGGCGGAAATCAACTGACCTTCAAGTTTACCAATAAAGATATCTGCCGGTTGCTTAGTTTTGAGATAAAAATGTTTCATTCCTTGTGCGTTATTACTAAAAATCAAACCGGCAAATTGCCCTGGTCCCCACCAGATGTTTTGGGTGCTGAAACCAATTTCAAATTTTCCAAAATTCAAACTTGCATAGGACTGCCCCCAATAAGCTTCATAGTCTTTTGTATACCTCTCCGGATTATCCCCAAAATTCCAATATTTAAATCTTATTAAATCAATTTCCTCCGAGTAGCCGCCTTCGTAGCCCGAAAAAGGTTTGTTTTGAGAAAAAATAAACTCAGGCCTAAGCTGAATTTCCAGAAAAAATAATTTCCCGTATATCCCCGGCGAAGTTAGATTCTGAAATCCAACTCCATTTTTTAAACCAGAATTACCCCAACCAAATGGTCTATTGCTGTTGTAAACTGTTGTCGACAAAAGAGGCAGAGCCTTGAAATCTATATTCTTGGATCCCATGTCTTCTTTGCCAACAACAGAATCTATTTTCTCCTTTTTCTCTATTTTGGTAAATTCTGAGAACTCATTTCCTGGATTAATGGGTCTGGAATTGAAGGAAAAATCTTTTCCAAAATTACCTTTCAGTTGCTCCCTTCTTAAGAACTCTTCAAGTACAGGAAAACCAGCCGGAATTGTTTGAGAACATACCTGAATGCCATTAAACGCGGATAGGAGCACTAAAAAGAAAAAATGAATTCTTAATTTCACGAGTTCAATTACATTAAACTAATTCAAGCATTTTTATATATTTCTTTGAGATCGCTTTCCATGAATAATTCTTTTTTGCAAGTTTCAGCATTGTTTGAATCATTTCAACCCGATCCAAGGTATCAAGAGTGAGAAGAATTTCTTTTAGACTATGGTAATCATCGAAATATACAGCTTTATTAAAAGTTGTTTCCCTATTATAATTGACACCATATGCCAAAATTGGTAATCCCAAATACATCGCTTCTACCAAGGAAGGATTGGTCCCTCCCGCGCTGTGTCCGTGCAAATAGAAATAACAATTAGACCTTAGAGCATTCAATTCTTCGAGTTCGTAGATAGGGTTATAAAGAATTACATTTTTTTCCTTAGAATACTTTCGATAAAGTTTGGTCCCATAAACACTTGAGTTCCAATTACCTACAATAACATAAGGAACAGGAATGTCATTTTCAGTAAAGACGCGAAGATGCAATTCGATATTATTTTCCGGTTCTATCCTGCAAACCGTGAAAATGTAGGGCTTGTCTATGAACGAAAATTTCTTCCTGTATGGGTCAGGATCCACTTCATTGACGTGGTTTGCACCATAAGCAATTAAAAAGGAACCTTTTGAATATTCCTCGGTGACATAGTCTTGAATGTGTTTATTATCAGCAATAACAGCATCTGAATATTTTACTGTCAGTCTCTCTGAAAACTTCAGGAATTTTTTGGCAAACCAGCCCCATTTATCTCTTTTCCACTCAAGACCGTCAATATGTCCTATAAGTTTTGCTTTTGAAAAGGGCTTGATAAAAGGTAATATAATTGCTCCTGAAACCCCTAATAAAATTATATAATCAAAGTTTCGGCATGATTTAACAAGTGAAACTGAATCATAAATTATACTTTGTGCACCATTAGCTTTGAGTTTCAAATACTCAAGTTTGGCTCCTTTATACGTTTCTGGTTTTTCCTTATATGCTTTACTTTCACAAAAAACTGTGATATCATAAAACTTAGGAAGCAAATCCAAAAGATTGTCTGTAAGTGTCTCAAATCCCCCATAATTGGCTGGGACTCCCACAATACCGACAATTGCTAGTTTCTTTTTAATCATTCAATAATTTTTTATTAATCAGTTCATTTTTGATTTGAATAAAAAATTGACTCTAGTCAGATGACAATTTTTTCTGGTGAAAGAATTTCCAAAAAAAATCAACCTAATTCATTAATACATGAGAGCAAAGATTCTCTCCAATGGGGAATTTTAACTCCAAAGTCTGTTTTAATTTTTGTTTTACTCATGACAGAGTAAAATGGTCTTTTTGCAGCGGTTGGATATTGGCTTGAAGGAATTGGATCGACTTGACAAGAATAGCCACTCAACTCCATAATAGCTACAGAAAAATCATACCATGAACTCACTCCTTCGTTACTAAAATGATAAATCTGGGTTCCTTCAGATGAAATTCTCGGAAGGATATCCAAAATGCACGATGCGAGGTCACGAGCATATGTAGGAGACCCGATTTGGTCCGAAATCACATTAATTTCAGTCTTTTCGGAGCCTAACCTTCTCATGGTTTTGACAAAATTGTTTCCAAAAGTGCTGTAAACCCAGGAAGTACGGATGATAACTGAGTTTGGAAGCTTAAGAAATAGAATGGCTTCCTCGGCTGATCTCTTCGTGATTCCATACACGCTTTTCGGGTCACAGGGTGAATCTTCAGTATAAGGTTGAAAAGCTTCCCCATTGAATACGTAATCTGTCGAGATATGAACAAGTCTAATATTTAGATCTTTAGCAGATTCAGCAAGGTATTTTACAGCGATGTGATTTACTTTGTCTACTGTCTCAAAATCTACCTCCGCCCTGTCCACAGCAGTATACGCTGCGCAATTAATAATAGAGTTTATTCTAGCATCGACCAGAAACTTATGAACATTTTCCTTTTTAGTAATGTCCAAATCCTCTACATCTGTAAAGATAAATTCGAAAGGATAGTTTGGAGACAGGTAACGAATTTCAGATCCTAATTGCCCATTCGAGCCTGTGACTAATACCCTATGCATATAAATCAATATTAAAATCAAACAAATCAGCCTCTTTAAGCAAGGGCTGATTTTGATCTTTTCCAGATAATTTAAGGTCTTCAAAATTTAAAACCCAATCAATTCCAATGATAGGATCATCGAAAGCAATACCTCTATCCGATGGCTGATTATAATAATTATCAACTTTATAATTAAAAATTACGGTTTCACTCAACACAACGAAACCATGGGCAAAACCTCTGGGAACAAACATCTGAAGTCTATTCTCACTTGATAATTCTACGGCCACATGCTTCCCAAATGTTGGCGACCCTTTTCGGATATCAACTGCGACATCCAAAACTTTGCCTTGTGTAACTCTTACGAGTTTTGTTTGTGCAAATGGAGGTAATTGAAAATGCAGACCTCTTAAAACTCCAACTCCAGATTTGGATTCGTTTTCCTGGCAAAAATTTAATTTTAAGCCGAGAAATTCATTTAATTTATCTAAGCGAAAAGTTTCCATAAAATACCCTCTTTCGTCCCCTATCACAGAAGGTTCTATCAGAATTACATCAGGAATTTCTGTCCTTATAAATTTCATTTTCTTTTGGATTGAACTTTCTTAATTAAATATTGGCCATATTCATTCTTTTTGAGTGGCTCTGCCAAAGCAAGCAGTTGATCTTCATTTATATACCCAAGTTCGAAAGCAATTTCTTCCAAACATGCAACTTTAAGTCCCTGCCTTTTTTCTATGGTATGTATAAAATTGGAAGCTTCCAGCATAGATTCATGCGTTCCTGTATCGAGCCAAGCAAAGCCTCTTCCAAGAATTTCAACCATTAGCTTATTATTTTCAAGGTAAACCTGATTCACAGTCGTGATTTCAAGTTCACCCCTGGGACTTGGTTTTATTGCTTTTGCAACCTGTACAACTGAATTGGGGTAAAAATAAAGACCCACAACAGCAAAGTTACTTTTAGGCTCTTTTGGTTTTTCTTCTATTGAAATTACCATTCCGTTATTGTCAAATTCGGCCACTCCATATCTCTCCGGATCATTTACGTAGTAACCAAAAATAGTGGCTTTCCCTTCTAAATCAACGTTTTTCAAAGATTTCTTGAGGAGTTCGGTGAATCCATGACCATAAAAAATATTGTCGCCGAGTACCAGACAAACAGAATCATTTCCGATGAACTCCTCTCCTATTAGGAACGCCTGAGCCAAACCATCCGGACTTGGCTGTTCAGCATAGGAAAAAGAAACTCCTAATTCATGACCATCTCCTAGTAGTTTTTTAAAATTAGGAAGATCATCCGGAGTGGAAATAATCAGTATCTCTCTGATACCTGCAAGCATCAACACAGAAACCGGATAATAAACCATCGGCTTATCATAAACTGATAAAAGTTGTTTTGATGTGCCCTTTGTTATTGGATAGAGTCGGGTTCCTGATCCGCCTGCTAATACTATACCTTTCATTATTTATGTTTTAAATTTGGAAATCTTGATTTAATATTAAAAGAAAAACTAACATTTGAAATTCTCATTCTTTTTATAGATTTGATCATATTTACCCAATGAGAAAAATTTATTTTTAGTATCTTAACTTGAAAAAATATAACCATAAATGATGGTCTTATACTCAAAAGATTTCATTTCAGATAAGTATGGATGGCCCCTTTACAGTTATTTTTTAAGTTTAAATATCAAAATAATATTTAGCTCCAAAGATTTTGGGTAAAATATCGAGTAGGTTTTATAGGGGATTTTCAATGTCTGTTTAATTGTGACTAAGTAGGTAAATCACTTTTGAAGAAGGCTTTTTTTAAGAGTGAAATATCTTACCTAGGTTGTATTTGACTTTAAAAAGTAAAACTCGCTTTACTGAAAAATCCATTTTTAATTCGCTTTTGAGCCGAATCCAAGAACGGATGTAGTAAGGAATGTATTTTACTTTATTTAAAAGATATTTTTTTGAGAATCTAAAAGATCCCAATACGTTGCTGCTATGTTGCCGGTATTTTACCAAGGGTTCATTTAGGAAAATGATTTTTCCATATTTAGCAACTTTTATCGCAATCCATTGGTCGTAAAGGAAAAAGTTGGTCTTGATAGGTATGACTAAATTTACAGCAGGTCGATTCAGCAAAATAGTATTTCCTGTCACCACACTGTGCGCAATGAGTTTTTCATAATCTTCCAAAATCTCTGGAGAATCTTTTCGATCACTCCAAAAAGACTTACTGATGAAATTCAATTCTGAATCGACAATTTCTAAATCAGTACATACCATCAAGGGAAATCCGAAGACCATTTTTACTTCTTCCTGTCGGATTGCTTCAAAACTTTTGAGGATTTTATCAGGATACCAGTAGTCGTCCTGATCACAAAGCATTACATAAGACGCACTGGAATGGGCAAGCAATCTGGCGAAACTTTGAGAAACCCCTAAACCCTTTTCATTATCGGAAATCAAAAAAAATCTTTCAGGATTGGAGGATCTCCACTCTTCAATCAACTCCAAAGTGCCGTCAGTAGAGCCGTCATCACGAATCAAAATCCTCCATTGGAAAAAACTTTGGTTAAAAATTGAACTTAGCTGGGAGTTCAAATACCGGGCACCATTAAATGTAGGGATTAAGATTTCTATCATGCTTGAACTTGTCAAAATGGACAAGGCCCTGTTTTTGAGCGAATGCCGTGGAGAATGGAATAAAAAATGACTTTGAAGTGAATAGTATTTCCAAATCCTTTTATAAAATTCACTCCCAAATTTTTAACGATAAACAACGATAGGTAAAGCCTAACAGGAAAGTCGGGGAAAGTTGAATCAGTCAGGAGGAAAATTGCATTCCTGATCTTAAAATATTCTCTTGGATAGCTATGGCTTGTCACAGAAATACCTAAGAGATCAATGGACGAATTTCCCAAAGAATGTGACACCACTACTGAAGGGACCTGAACTATTTCTCTGCCGAACTTGACTCCACGCCAACACCATTCCGTATCAATCCAGTCCATAAAAAACTCTTCCTTCATAAAACCGATGGTCTGAAAACTGGTAATTGGAATCAGCATACCGGAAGAGATCATATGTGATACAGGATGAAAATTCTCTTCCCCGAAAAATTTTGACAAGCCTATTGTGCCAAACTTTACCATTGGGTGAATTTTCCCTTGGTGATTTTCATCCTTAAATACCGGACCGACAGCTCCCACTTTCCTTCCTGACCTTGTTAGATCCTCAAAAATCTTCATGATGGATTTCACATATCCTAGAGGGTAGACCGTGTCTTGATCCGAAGTAAGAACAAATTGTGCACCTAAATTCAAAGCTTTTCGGATTCCGACATTTTGTGCATAGCCTATTCCTCTATTTTCCTTTAAATCGAGATGGATTACCGGCAAGGTCAAGTCTGAAAAATCATCAGGATTATTACTTACCAAAATTAAATTTCTTACCTGACCGGACAAAGAAAGTAATCCCTCCTTTAGTCTTTTACGATCTGGATAGTAGGTCACTACAACCAAGTCAACATAACTGTCCATTAGATTAAGGAATGACTCTTACGTTGATCAACAAATGGTAGAAATAAAGCAGAAAAAATGCGATGAAAACCAGAGAGGCTAAATACCACTGCTTAAATTTCAGTACAACAAAAGGTACTAATAACAAAAGTGAAATATTCAAAAATTCAAAAATCCGAAAGGCCACAACAGGCTTGTTCAAGATTGCAAAGAAATAAAAGGCAAATATGGAAGTGCTAAAAACCTTGAATAAGTCGATTTCAAAATCAGTAAATTCCTCCTTCATGTAATAAATCAAGGCAGATATCCCCATAAACATGCCCAAAAACCCAAGATTAATAAGATTGAAAATATTTACCGTTGAGTTGTGACCAGAGTGGGAAGCATAATACAGCATCAATGCCGGGTAATCTGCTATACCTGAAAGGATGTATTGCTCAAAATTAATTCTAGTTAAAAAAATCATAATCCCTATAAATGGCAGGAGAGCAAAAAAACCAATAGAGAGTCTTCTTACAAGAAAATAAATAGGAATCATGATCAAAGCAGTCCAATGGAAAAGACAAGCCCAAATCACTTTTTGAAAGTATTGTTTTTTGGCACCTTCTGACAAATCCTGCAAACTCAGTAGAAATATACCGGAGGCAACACCCGCTCTGATTTGGGTATAATCATGAAGTAAAAAGTAAGAAAAAAGATACAAGCCCAGACTCAAAAGAGGAATGGGAGAAATTTTGGCAAAAGCATAAAACTTTATGGATATGCCCAAAAAGGCAAAAATCAGAAAAAAGGCATTTACATTCGCATTGAAGACCACAGAATTGAGTCCAAGCAGCAACCTGAATCCGAATTCTTTTGTCAACAATTCTAGGCTGTTTTGAAGGGTGAGTAAATTCAGATAATTAAAATAGTCTGCATCCGGACCCAACAACCGCAGACCAGCGACTGGAACCAAAATCAAAAAGATCCCAAACCAAAAAATCTGATCATAAGACAGGTAGATTCTTTTCATAAAAATCTAAAAAAGTTAAAATAAATCCTCCTTGACCTAACCATCAACGAGAGCTTTAACTTTCCCAAAAAAGAGTTTAACTCCTTACTGTGAGGAAACTTTTTAAAGTTAATCTGATCATCTGCCGAAAATTCTCCCAAAGGCAATTGTTGATCATTTTTCCAAAATACATACGGAAGGCTCAACTGATCTCTTTTACTTCCTTTTCCAAACTCTGCCCACCATTGTTCCATAAGAGATATAATCAGAGGAGCATGATGCCTTCTAAACATAATCCCGTTTTCAGACAGTCCAAACTTTCGGGGAAACCCATCATTAGAATATCTTGTGAGTTGAGACATTGTGTCTTGGAAACCTGATTTTTTAAAAATGATACACTCTTTTGCTTCTTCATAAAGGCAATTGCGAAGGGTGTGTCCTGGTAAGAAAAAATCTTTGTCTTTTAACTCACGCTCAATCAGTTCGCTTGGGTTTTTCAGAGGCCTAATATTGACATCCAAGTACAAACTAACCTCATATTGACTTAGAAATAGATGCGGAAGTATCTTATACTTTCGGTTTAAAAGAACAGGAGATTCGCCTTCACTCCGCACAAAAACAAACTTCCAAACTTTTGATTTTAACCCCTTCTGATCCGTAAAGCAGATGAAATCAAATTCTGGCCAAGCATGGTCAGGGTCGACGATCCGATCATAATCTCCAAACAATGCAGAATAAATTACCCATTTCTTCATTGATTAAGAATCCATTTGGAATACCACATCTGAAAAATCAGAACATTCCAGATTTTATTAGCATAGTTGATATCCAACCGATTTTGAAACCTGAGCACCAATAGCTGAACAGCTTTTAGATTGAAAATACCCTGCTTGAGAATAAAAGCATCACCAAGATAATAGCCGACTTGATCTTTCAAATCATTAGACAGCCAGGTCACCAATGGTATACTGAAACCCATTTTGGGACGATCCATCAGAGATTTTGGAAGGTAGCGATGCACCACCTCTTTGAGTAGATATTTTTTAATACCGTTTTTTACTTTAAGGTCCACCGGAAGCTTACTGACAAACTCCAGCAGCCTGTAATCTAAAAGTGGTTCTCGACCTTCCAGACTATACGCCATAGTAGCACGGTCTACTTTGGTGAGAATTACTTCTGCCTGGTAGGTAAGGTAATCTAAAGCCATCATTTGATCCAAGGGATCATGGATCAAGGCAAATTTGGGATTTAACCGCTGATGGAGATCTTGTGAGGTAAGTTGGGTAGATAGATGTTTAAGTTCGCTGTCTAAAAAAAATTTTTGGTAATTCTGAAGGTAATCAACCGCAAATTGTGATTTAGAATTTGATAGGAGATTATCAAAAATGTATAGTTTTGATTCGCTCAAAATTCGTTGGTCTACCATAAAATTTCGCAAAGGAGCCAATCCACAGTCAATTATCCCTCTTACTGGAAGAAAAGAATTCAACTTTTCATAAGTCAACGCACTGGAATATTTTTCATAACCACCAAACAACTCATCTCCCCCGTCCGCACTTAACGAAACGGTCACCGATTCTCTGGCCATTTTGCTTACGAGAAGTGTTGGAATCGCTGAGGAATCCGCAAACGGCTCATCCCAATGGTAAACCAGCTTATCAAGAACTTCCAGTGCATCCTTTTGGGTACAATGATATTCCTGATGATCTGTTCCCAGATGTTCCGCAACCTTTTTGGCAAAAGGGGCCTCATCAAATTTTGAGTCTTCAAACCCTATGGTGAAAGTTTTCACCTTTTTCATAGATCGCTTTTGGACCATCGCAGCGACCAAGGATGAGTCATATCCTCCACTTAAAAACACTCCGACCGGAACGTCTGAAACCATCCTATAATTGCAGGCAGATTCCAATAAATTATCCAGTGAATTTAAGATCTCGTGTTCATTTTCTTGGGATTTTTCTTGAATGTATTGGTCTAACACATCCCAGTACTGATGAATTACCAACCCACCAGTCTTTAAATCCAATTCTAAATAATGTCCGGCTGCTAGCTTTTGCGTATGCTTAAATATGGAATTAGGTTGATTGATATATCCATATTGAAGAAAAAGACTCAATCCTGAAAAATCGATATCTTTTTCAAATTTGGGATGTTGGAAAAAGCTTTTTAATTCGCTGGCAAACATAAACAGCCCATCTTTGTTGTACCAATAGATGGGTTTGACACCAGCTCTATCCCGGATTAGTGTAAGTTTTTTGTTTTTCTTGTCATAAAAAGCAATGGCAAACATGCCGTTGAGTCGTGAAATTATCTTCATACCCCAAGCATGAAAACCTTTTAAAATAACCTCTGTATCAGAATTTGACTCAAAAGTATAGCCAATAGATTGGAGTTCAACTCTAATTTCCTTGAAATTATAAACTTCTCCATTGTAGACGATCAGCAAGTCTTGCCACTGCATTGGTTGATGTCCAAGTGGTGATAAATCCAATATGGAAAGACGCTTATGACCTAAACCCAACGTGAATCCATCGTTAAGATCAAGGAAAGTCCCCATGTCATCGGGGCCTCTATGAGTCAATACATTGGCCATCAGTCCTAAATGCTGCTCAGAGGTTTCTTTCTTAAAATCTACAAATCCTACAATACCACACATAACTTATAAAGAAGTCTCTAACCCTAGCATTCCATTTTCGCCATCCTTAAAGGCTTTAAAAAACCAGCGCATTCGGTTGAATACTAAGGTGGGTGATTTTGGGAAAGCCTTAATACCTAATAAACCCAGAATTAAAAAGAAGGCATATTTATTGGCAAAATATACAATAGGATTGGTTACCAGTTTTTTAGATAAATAGGTGGTATTTCTTAATCCGTAGAACAGCTTAGTCAAGGATGTTTTTTCACTAAAATAGCCACCCCCTTCTCCTATGGATTCGTCTATATCTTGGATTTGACTCGAATAAACCAAAAATTGAGAAATTCCAGCCAGATGAAACCTCAGAGTATAATCCTGATCATCCGCATATACCACCAATTCTTTGTTTGGCAATCCTATTTTCTTCAGATTTTCAATGGTCGTAAACAAACCTCCATAAGGTCCCCAATGAGTAGGTACAACTGGAAATTTTACCTCATCAGGGGTTAAGATCTTATTTTCATTTTTCTCATTATTTTTCAATAGGTCCTTCAATTGAAACCCACAAAAGGAGTTGATATTTGGCCCTTTGATGAATCCATCCCTGACAGCCCTTCGGTCCTCTTCCCAACTTAGCCCTCTGTAACTATACAATACTGGAGCAGACTGACTGGTTTTACGCTCTTCAAATACCTTTAACAAAGAGTTTAATGCCCCGGGCATTGGAAGGTTATCGTCATCCAAAAACCAAAAAAACTGATCTTTTGTAAAAGAAAAAGCATACTGAAGAACTTCAAAATATGCCCCGGCTGATCCCTTGTTTTCAGACAAGGAAAACACCTTAATCAAGGGAATCTTATTGGCCTTTTCTAGTAGTTTTTCCCGGGATAATGGATTAGAATTATTATCAACTATCCAAATTTCATTTACATTTTCTTTGATAAGCGCATCTATTACTTGGTTCAAGAGGTTAAACCTCTCTCCATATGTTACGCTTACTGCCGTGATTTTCAAGTTGATAGATTCTAGACTAAACGGTCATTTTGCATTCTTTTGGAATAAAAAAATGCAACGATAATTAAATAATAATAATATAGTTTTTTACTTAAAGACTTGTTCTTTTCCAATAATCCAAGATTAATCACGAAATAAGCGGTTAAACGAAAAAAGTTTCTTCCTTCCAAAACCCAAGAATAGAATTTCTCCGCCTTGTCCGCCTCTTTCTTTTGGAATTCTTTCATTGGAATTCGCTCACATAAAAGTTGAATGAACAATTTTTCTTTTTCAAGAGAATTTCTGAAATCCTGAAACTGAAAGTCAATTCTCCCTTGGGAAAAAACCTTACGAATTTTATCCTTAACTGAAAATGAAGCAGTAGCTACCCCTATTGAATTGGTAGTATGCTGTCGGTAAGAAATAAGTGGTTCGTCCAAATAATTAAAACCATTTCTCAAAAAAGCTATCAATCCAATCCATTTGTCATGAACATACAATTGATCTGGAAAAGGCAAAATGTCGACTAAAAGCTCCCGTCGAAAAAGAGAAGTACAACCTGTGACAGAGCCATTAAAAAGCGCTTCAGTCAGAGATTTTGGAAAGGTTGTCTTTTTTGAAAATACACTAAACGAACTTGCGATTTCATTTCCTCTATGATCTATTAGGATCGCATCCGAATGAATTAAAAGGCTATCTCCAATGGACTCCACCAATCTTGAAATCTTTTGACTATCCCAGACATCATCTTGGTCCGCTAGTGCTATGAAATAGCCTGAACATTTATTAATTACTCTTTCAAAGTTTTTTACATAACCTAGATTCTGATTGTTTTTCCAGAATTTAAGTTTTCCCTCCATTGCATATCGTTCTAAAATAAAAGAAGTTTGATCTGTAGAGCAGTCATCTACAACAACTATTTCTAATGGTTGATAGTCTTGTCTTAATATACTTTCAATTTGCGCCTCGATAAACGCCTCTCCATTGAATGAGGCCAGGGCTACAGAGACTAGCGGATTAGCCATTCAATTTATTTTTAATCCTCTCTAAGAAATATTGGTAAAAATCCCTGTCCCCAAAGAGACGAAATCGCTTCATAAGTGATTGTTTTGAATCAAATTTATGCAGAAGCCCCAAATTGAACTGATAAGCAGGAAAAAAAATTCTATGCAGATTTTTATCAAGTGCATGAGCTTTTTCATTTTCCAAAAGCCAAATGGAATCTTTCAGAATTTGTTCTCTTTTTACCTTAGTGGCGTTGCTACCATGCAATCTATATAGTGCCACCACTTCTTTGACAAGAGAAAATCGATATTTTTTGGATAACTTAAGCCATAACTCCCAATCTTCAACACAATTGCCAGAAGTCCAACCTCCAACATTTCGAATGTACTCAGTTCGGATCAAGCTAGACATTGCAGGAAGGTAGTTCCCGGAAAGTAATGTTGAATAACTTCCAAAAAAATCAGGATTTGAGATGTCGATTTTTCTACCAAAGGTGTAATAATTTAAAAAAAGCTGATGAGAGTCTAAGGTGTTCCCAGTATCATCTTTGATTTCCAAATCCAGTGTTTTGCCATTTTCATCCATAAATTGAGCATCTCCAAAGGCAGCAGCATAGCTATCTCCTTTTAATTCCAAATTTTCAACTAATGTATTTATCTTATTTAAACACATGACATCATCAGATGCTATAGGAGAAATATACTTTCCTTTTGCCCATTTCAATGCCCAATTTAGCACAGAAGTGAGTCCTTTATTTTCTTGATTGATATACTCCAATCTGACCCAACGATCTGATGCATTGACAAGCCATTCTTCAATGACTTGATGCGTTCGATCTTTAGAACCATCATTTATAATCAAAAGCTCAATATTACCAAAAGACTGTGCAGCTGCGCTATCAAGACATTCTTTGACAAAATTCTCATGATTGAAAGCAGGAATGATGATAGACACTAGCGGTTGGTCTTCTGACATAATTTAAAAATTTTTTGCTGCTAAAGCATATTTCGAAATCCTATTTTCAAAACAACAATTAAAGTTAAAAATCAGAGAGTTATATCCTTGCCGGAACACAATAACTAAATAGTAACTTATTATTATATTTAATGCTATACCTTATTTTTTATAAATCTCTTTTCCAGGTTATGCCCGTTTTCACTACATTTCCGGGAATACCAGCAATTAATGAATTTGAAGGAAAATGTTTATTGATGAGTTTTGAATTACTTGCCACTATGCAATTGTTCCCTATTTCTACTCCTTTCAAAATATTAGAATTATTAGCAATCCAGACATGATTTCCTATAATTACATCTTTTTGAGGTGCTTGCCCTTCAATATAATGCCAATCACTATCAGAAATAAAAACTCCCCATGCACAAATAAAATCATTACCTATATTTATTTTTGAATGGACCATTATTGTAGAGTCCGCGGTAATACCTGAATCTGACTCATTTTTCCTTCCCCCTATTACTAATTTACCATTTTTACTAATTGAAATACAAACTCCATTACCAATTGTAAAATCTCCTTTGATGTGTAAAATAGCTTCATCAGATAATAATATTCTTATTGGGCTCCTTCCTCTTAAATGAGAATTTAGCACCAAGTTTCCATCTAATATAATTTTTGAATTTGCGCCTTTTTCAATAATAACTTTAACATTATGGTCTTTGTAAATAATTTTTCCCCATCCTCCATCAATTTTTTTTGATAATCTCCATGAGATAATTTTTATTCTAATAATATTAAAAATTAAAATTGGATTTCTTAATAAATTGTCAAAAACAGTCTTAACATCCATAATAAACTATTTAATGAATGACATTCGTTTATTCAATTCTCTGAATGAAATGAGCAATGATAAAATAATAATCATAATAATAAGAATAAGGAAAAACAAATTATTTTCTTTTTCCATTAATATGAATCCAATTACTGATAATGTAAAATGTATCAAAAACAGGATTAAAAATGATGGTTTATGTTTAAAATTATATTTATACCAAGTAATTAATTGAACTTGAAAATAGACTAATATATAGCCAATCAAAAATGAAATTCCGAGGCCAGTAAGCCCAAAATATTTATAACCAAAAATATTTAATATTAAAATATAAAAATTAGCAAAAAGCTCACTTTTGAAGAAAATACCTGAATCTCCTTTTGCAAGAAAAATAAAACCTATTGGCCAACTTGCGGCTTTGAAAAACATGCCAAGAGCTGACCACCTCAGCATCTCATTAATAGCGATAAATTTCTCGGAATACAAAAAAATTACTACCCAATTAATAGAAAAAATAAATAATAGAAGAATCGGCCCTAAAATTAGAATTGCAATCTCCGATTGTTGATTCACTAATTCTCCTGATTTTTCATCATCGTGTGCCACAGCTGATAATCGTGGAAAGTAGTCAGTGCCCATAGCCGTGAAAACCAACCCCACATAAGTACTAATAATCTGAAAACCTGCATTATACAACCCTACATCTTCGACCCCACCTGTATTGCTGATATAAATTGTTACTGAATATGCTACAATCGAGCTTATTAACCCACTCAAACTAAGCATAAAACCCAGCTTCAGCATTCCTTTTCCTTTCCGAACTACTTCTTGAATGTCTACTTTAACTATAGGAATTTCAATTTTATTGCCAAAGTACATAGCTACAAAAAAAGTTGAAATACCCATAATGATCAAAGCAGGGACAATCCCTGAACTTCCATATAAATAATACAATGGAAGTGTAATTATTAATGACAAGATCGAACCTGCCATATTTGCTGAAGCAAGGTATTTCAGCTTCCGGCTCCCTTGTAAAATTACATTTTGTCCGGAAGTCAGTTGTCCAAGTAGCAAAGTAACTGATAAAAAAACAAAAGACCAGGTATAATCCCGATTTCCGAAAGTCAACTCTGAAAGCAAAGAAGATAGAACCAAGGTGACCAAAGCTCCCAAAAGACCTGTGATCCAAACTAATTTCTTGAAAACTGCGGCTGTTTTGGCGATTCGTGCTTCATCTCCGGCGCCATGAGCTTCTGCTATATCCTTGACCGCACTTGTTCCCAATCCAAAATTGGTCAGTGAAGAAACAAGTCCTGTAGTGGAAGTAAGTAATCCCACGATCCCCATTCCTGCCGGACCAAGTAATACCGCGATGGCTTTAGATCGGATTATGGAAATCAAGATATTAAAAACCTGAACACCTCCAAAAATGGAGGTGGCTTTCATGATCTGACGGTAAGAAGATTTTTCTTCCGTCATTAATTAAAAAAACTCCTGATTATCTGGCAGATCGCTTCTACCTCTTCCTTGTTCAAACCAGGCCATATCGGTAAACTTAAACTCGTAGAAGCTAACTCTTCCGCAATGGGAAAATCACCCTTTTTAAAACCTAAATCCTGATAGGCTGACTGAAGATGTGGAGGAATTGGATAATGAATCAAACTACCCACTCCCTTTTCTTTTAAAAATTCCTGTAATTCATTTCTTTTTGAAGTTCTCACCACATAAAGGTGGTAGACATGGGTAGAATCCAGATCTACATAGGGAAGAGTTAAGCCCTCGCAACCAAGTAATCCATCATTATACCATTTAGCAATTTCCTGTCTTTGGGCAGTCCATTCCTGAAGGTGTTTCAGCTTCACAGAAAGAAATGCTGCCTGCAGTTCATCCAGTCTCATATTATGACCAATGACTTCATGCTTATATTTCTCTCTGCTTCCATAATTACGAAACATTTGAATTTTTTCGGCCAATTCAGCATCATTGGTTGTCACTGCACCGGCATCCCCGAGTGCCCCAAGATTTTTACCGGGATAGAAACTCGTCCCGTTTACATGACCAAAGCTCCCGGTAATTTGTCCCTTAAAAATTGCCCCATGTGCCTGCGCATTGTCTTCAATTACTTTCAGGCTATACTTACTCGCGATAGACATTATGTTATCCATCTCGCAGGCCTGTCCATAGAGATGCACTGGCATTATTGCTTTAGTGAATGGAGTAATTGCTTCTTCAATTTTGGAAGGATCCAGTAAATAGGTATGAATATCAGGTTCCACAAACACGGGTTTTGCACCGGTATAGGAAACCGCCAATACAGTAGCTATAAAGGTGTTGGAAGGCATAATTACTTCGTCTCCCTCTTTTATTCCAAGAGCCTTTAGCGCTAAATAAAGTGCATCAAGTCCATTGCTGGTTCCGACTGTGTATTTTACCTGATTGAAAATCGAATATTCTTTTTCAAAGGTTTTAAGGCGATCACCCAAAATATACCAATAGCTGTCGAAGAATTTTTCAAAAGCTTCCTGCATCTCTGACTTAATAGCAGAATGCATGGGTTCAAAATTTAAAAAAGGAATGTTCAAAGTTTTACTAATTGATTATTAATTACTTCCCAAAGTTGACCAAGATTATCTTTGAACAAACCATCTTCTTGTTTCATCGGCGTTCCATTTTCACACATCCAACCAACACACCTGGCCGGTAAACCTTTCATCAAAGCTCTGTCAGGTACATCCTTGGTAACGAGCGAATTCGCAGCAATTAAGGAATATTCACCTATTGTTATCCCTCCTAAAATTGTCGTTGCAGCCCCAATACTCGCACCTTTTT
>JBILPR010000030.1:0-25459 GCA_044373795.1 Algoriphagus sp.
ATGATTCTGAGTACAGGACTTTTGGCAGGAAGTATCACCGCATTTTGCGGGCCGATAGCCTTTATTGGTATTGCTGTACCGCATCTGGCGAGGATAGTCTGGAAGACAGCGGATCATCGGGTGCTCTTCCCGGCTTCTGCGCTGATCGGGGCGATTTTGCTTTTGCTTTGCGATGCATTGGGACAGCTTCCCGGTTCGGCTCAGACTCTCCCGATCAATGCAGTGACTTCCCTCATCGGCGCGCCGGTTGTGATTGGGTTGGTGCTTCGAAAAAACTTCAGCAAGGAATTCTAAGCCATGGCAAATCCAGCAATCATAGGAAAAAATCTCAGCCTTGGCTACGCAAAGGGGAAAGCACGCAAGGAGATCCTGAGCGGGTTAGACTTCGAACTTTTCCCCGGACAACTCACCTGCTTGTTGGGTCCAAACGGTGTGGGAAAATCCACGCTCATCAAAGCGATTTTGGGTCAGTTGAAACCCTGGGAAGGGGAGTTGGTGCTGGATGGAAAGCCCATCGGAACTTACACCCATCTTGATCTTGCAAAAAAACTTTCCGTCGTTTTGACTGAACCTTTTTTGCCGGGAAATATGACCGTCGGGCAGCTGGTGGCTTTGGGGAGAATCCCTCATACAGGCTGGACCGGAAGATTGGAGTCTTCAGATTTGGAAGCGGTGGAAAAGGCACTTTCGGCGACCAAAATTCAGTATTTGAAAGAGGAACGATTGGCGGAGATCAGCGATGGTCAGCGGCAAAAAGCGATGATCGCCCGGGCTTTGGCACAGGATGGGAAGATTATGATTCTGGACGAACCTACGGCTCATCTGGACCTGGTGAATCGATTTGAAATCATGCATCTGCTGCAAGAAATAGCAAAAAATCAGGAAAAAGCGATCCTAGTCGTAACTCATGATCTGGAGATTGCTCTGGAGACGGCAGATGAGTTCTGGTTGCTGAATTGTGGCACTCCGTTGATCTCAGGCATGCCGGAGGAATTGGTGATTTCCGGGCAGATCAATCAGCTTTTACCCGGAGATCAATTCCGATTTAGTCTGGAAAGAGGGAGGATTGAGAAAAGGTCAGAAGCGGGAAGCTGGAAGGTGGAAGGGAATCCGAATATGGTTTTTTGGGTAAGAAAAGCCTTGGAGAAGGCCGGGATTTCGGGTTCTGGTTTGAAAATTCAGGTGGAGGAGAATCCTTTTTCGGTGATGGTGAATGGAGAGAATCGATTTGCTGACTTGAGGGGTTTGGTTGAATTTCTGAGTTCAAAGAAAGAAAATGAATCTCCCGCAAAGGCGCCAAGGGGCAGAGAAAAGTGAGAAGGCTGAAGGCTGAAGTTTGAAATCTGAAGGGACTGATCTTTTTTTACCACGGGGGACGCTGAGGTTAAATCAGAGGTCACGGAGTTTTGTTTATTGGCTGCAAAGTACTCGAAGGTTTGCGAAGAGAATCTCCCGCAAAGGCGCCAAGGCGCAGAGAAAAGTGAGAAGGATGAAGCTTGAATTCTGAAATATGAAAGCTCAAGTCTGTCAGAAAAAGTTTGAGATCAAAAAGCTGAGGCCAAAATCTTTCAATTTTTCAATATTTCAATCCTTTCTAGAAATCCAGAATTGCTTTCAATTTGCTTCTGATTTCAGCAATTTCTTTAGCCTCAAGTGAGCCTAATTTTTCAAGGAATCTGCGATTGTCCAATGCCCTGATTTGATCGATCAGAATCTCAGAATCTTTTTCCAAACCATTTTTGCCTGGAGAAAGCCTAACTCTCAAAATGTTAACATCCGAAGTTAAATTTGAAGAAATCGGTAAAATGAGAGTTGATGGATGATCCAATTGATTCAGTAAGTTGGTTTGAATGACAACGACCGGTCGGATTTTCCCGGGTTCGGTGCCGCGGGAAGGATTGAGATTGGCAAGCCAGATTTCAAACTGCCTCATCTTCTATCAAGGCATCAAATTCAGCAATCAA
Source organism: Algoriphagus sp. (assembly GCA_044373795.1). GTDB lineage: Bacteria > Bacteroidota > Bacteroidia > Cytophagales > Cyclobacteriaceae > Algoriphagus. The sequence goes on from JBILPR010000030.1 coordinate 1,965, forward strand.
TTCCATCGAACTTTCTCTTGCGAGGCCGGATGCTTTTTCGAATTCAGCAGTGAGTTTTTTCCGCTTTTGGAATTTGTTGTAAAACTCCAACGCCTCGTTGATATATCGGTTTCTTGCCACTTTCTTTTCCTTCAGAATTTCTTCTGTTTCTTCAAAAATGCTTTCGTCGAGTTTAAGAGAGAGAGTTTTCATATCTGCATAAGTATATACTTACAATATATACTCCGAATTGAAAAGTTCCAAATCTGAAGTCAGAAGTTTGAAATCAGAAGTCTGATAAAGTTTGAAATCAGAAAGCTGAAGGCTGAAGTGAGAGAGCTGAAGTCAGAAATCTGAAAAATCCGAAATCATATATCCGAAATCATAAATCCTACATCCGAAATCATATATCAATAGGCCTTCACCCCGGCATCCGCAATAATCCCATCCTGAGCGGAGGTGACGCCCGAGACACCGATCGAGCCTATAATAATTCCGTCTTTGAAAATCGGGAGTCCGCCTTCGATCGCGACTACATTAGGCAGGGTTAATACACCGGGATTTGCAATAGCCGATTCCTGAAAAACTTTGGTTGGACGCTTAAAAAGTGCAGCCGACTTTGCTTTAGCTTGAGCAACTTCTATACTTCCGATTTGAGTTCCGTCTAGTTTCCGCAGGGAAATCAGGTTGCCACTCGCATCCATGATTACAATCACCACGGTCCAATTATCTTGCTTGGCCCGTGCTTCAGCTGCGTCAGAAATTCGTTTTGCATCCTCCATTGTCAGGTATGGCTGCATGGATACTTGCGCAAAGGAGAAAAATGGAAGTAAAACGAGGGCAAGAATCAGGAGCTTTTTCATGGTCAGTGTGGGTTTGGATAGTAAAGTAAGTTACTAAATTTTTGTGCCGCTCGGCAAAACCCTTAAATTGAAATCATATTACAGTATAAACTACAACCTAACCCATTGATTTAATGAAAAATTTTTCAAGAAGAGATACGCTGAAAACCTTGTCACTGGGGGCTGGAATCGGGCTTTTTTCACCCCTAAGCATGATTGCAGGTAATCTTCCCAAAAAAGACAAACTCGGAATTGCTTTGGTTGGGTTAGGGTATTACAGCACTGACTTGTTGGCTCCTGCGCTCCAGCAAACTGCCAATTGTTACCTGGCAGGAATTGTGACAGGGGTGCCAAACAAAGCTGAAATCTGGAAAGCGAAGTATAATATCCCCGCCAAGAATGTCTACAACTACGATAATTTCGATTCGATCGCGGATAATCCGGACATCGATGTGGTCTATGTCGTATTGCCACCCTCCATGCATGCCGAATATACAATCCGAGCAGCAAAAGCAGGGAAGCATGTTTGGTGCGAGAAACCGATGGCCATGACAGTTGAAGAATGCCAATCCATGATCGATGCCTGCAAAGCCAATAATGTTTCTCTTTCGATCGGGTATCGCTGTCAGCATGAACCCAATACACAGGCTTTTCAGAAGATTGTGAAAGAAGGCTCCTTAGGAAAAGTCCTTCAGGTGGATTGTGCTGCCGGATACAAAGAAGGAAGAACCGATCACTGGAAGCAGAAGCGCGAAATGGGCGGCGGAGTAATCTACGACATGGGAGTTTATGCAATTCAGGGTTCGCGATTGGGAACCGGCATGGAACCGATAGCGATAAAATCCGTGAAACTTTGGGCAGAAAGACCTGAGATTTACAAAGATGGATTGGGTGAAATCGTGGAGGCCCAACTCGAATATCCCGGCGGCGTGATGGCAAATATCAAAACGTCCTTTTTCGAAAACACGAATTTCCTGAATATCAAGTGTGAGAAAGGAACGATCGAAATGGCGCCATTCTCTGCATATGAGGGAAATCAGGGATCCAGTTCTTTAGGAGCTATAAACTTCCCATACAAAACGCCATGGCAGCAGGCCAATCAAATGGACATGGATTCATTGGCAGTTATGGGAAATAAACTGATGCCAGTTCCGGGTGAAGAAGGATTAAGGGATATCCGAATTGTTCAGGCAATTCTCGAATCTGCCGAGAGTGGAAAGAGTGTGGTGATTTAGAGGAGATAAAGAGATAATGAGATAGGAGATAAGAGATCAAAGAATAAGGGAAAGAGGGAGCTGGAAGGTTCCCTTTTTTGTTTTAGGAGCAGGATCATTGAATGGGGAGGTTTTTAAAACTGACAACAGACAACTGATAACTTTTTAACACCGAACATCGAACGCTGAAGATTTCGAAGCGAGAACAGATAACCGAGAAAAGACAACTCACAACCGACAACCGACTCCCTACTTACCCTATAAAAAAACTTGGTAATTGTTTTCTCAAATAGAAATATTTATATATTTGTCACACTAATTATTGGTATGACACAAGAGCAATTTGCACGGTACTCATTCCTCCTTGATCGAACCGCGCGTAAAGTAAAGCAATACGCTCAGCAGCAGTTCAAGACGGGAGATTTTGACGTGACGGTGGACCAATGGCTCGTCTTGAAAAATCTCTCCGAAAACGATCATATGAGCCAAACTGAGCTCGCTAACCTCGTTTTCAAAGATCACCCCACACTTACACGCATCATCGATTTGCTTTGCAAAAAGGGCTATGTCGAGCGAGTTCCGCATCCTCAGGACAGACGAAGTTTTCAACTTCACCTGACCGGAGAAGGAGTGTCAAAAGTCACCTCGCTTCGTCCGAAGATTCTCGAGATTCGCGAAAAAGCCTGGGAAAATCTGAGCGATCAGGATTTTGAAGAATTCAAGCGAATCCTCAATACGATCTATCAGAACCTTGACGGGGGAGAAGAGGAATAAGTAATTAGCATACTAATTATATTTACACGAACAAAAGTATTTATCCAGGGTTTTCCCCTAAAAAATAAAACCATGATTCACACAGATCTTTGTATCATCGGAGCCGGCCCGGTTGGCCTTTTTGCAGTTTTTGAAGCAGGTTTGCTCAAAATGCGCTGCCACCTGATCGATGCCCTGCCACAAGTGGGTGGTCAGCTTTCAGAGATTTATCCTCAGAAGCCAATCTATGATATTCCGGGTTACCCTGAGGTGAAAGCTCAGGATCTGGTGGACAATCTGATGGAGCAGGCGAAGCCTTTCCAACCGACGTTCACATTGGGAGAGCGTGTGGAGCATTTGGACAAGCAAACTGACGGCTCCTTCATCGTGACGACAAGTGATAAGACTCATATCCATGCGCAAGTCATCATCATAGCGGGGGGTTTGGGTTGCTTCGAGCCAAGAAAGCCTGTTTTGGGGAATCTGGAAGCTTTCGAAGGAAAGGGAATTACCTACATGGTGAAAAACCCAGAGACTTTCCGTGATAAAAATGTGGTCCTTGCCGGTGGAGGAGACTCTGCACTCGATTGGGCGATTTTCCTGGCGAAAGTTGCAAAGAGAGTGACGCTGGTTCATAGAAATGAAACCTTCCGCGGATCTCCTGATTCAGCAGGGAAAGTATTTGATCTTGCAAATAGAGGAAAAATAGACCTCATTTTGTCCGCCAACCTAAAAGAAGTAACCGGAAACGGCAAGCTTGAAAAGGTGGTTTTGGAAGGTAAAAACAAAGAGGAAATCAATATTGACGCGGATTACCTGATTCCGCTATTTGGTTTGAGTCCAAAACTCGGCCCGATTGCAGACTGGGGACTCAGCATCGACAAAAATGCGATTGAAGTAGATACCCGCGATTATTCCACAGGAGTAGAGCGCATCTACGCAATCGGCGACATCAACACGTATCCGGGCAAACTGAAACTGATCCTTTGTGGCTTCCACGAGGCAGCGATCATGATGCACTCGGCGTTCAAGTTTGTGTATCCGGATCAGAAACTGAGCTTCAAATACACGACCGTAAACGGCGTGAATGCATTTTAAACCTTCGGTCGATTCAAACTTATAATTGAACCTATTATTAGGTTTTTCCGCAGGCTAAATCCTACTATTGTACTATGATTACTTTCACTGTAGAAGATCACGACGGCAACCGTCTAGAACACGAAGCACCGGACGACATGGGCCTGAGCCTGATGGAAATCCTTAAGGCGTATGAATATCCTGTATTGGCTACCTGCGGAGGTATGGCTCTTTGTGCCACTTGCCATGTCGAAGTGCTAGAAGGAAAAGACGAACTAGGTCATGCGAGCGATGTAGAGCTTGATCAACTTGAAAACCTGCCGGAATACTATCCAACTTCCCGCCTTGCCTGTCAGATCCGAATCGGGGAAATCCTCGAAGGAGCAGTGGTAAAGCTGAGGGGGGAAGATGTGGTGTAAGAAGCAAGAGTCAAGAAGCGAGAGCCAAGAGATAAGAGCTAAGAAACAAGACCACTCGGAAACGGGTGGTTTTTTATTTGGCATTTCTTTAAAGAACCTGTATTCCTTTTTTTCCAATCTGCTAAGATCTGTGACCTTTTCCGTGGTGACCTGTGGGAAAATTTTTTAAATCGCGCCTTGGAAACCTTTGAAAAATTCTTGTCTTGTGAACAAAAATCAGGTAGTCGATCAGCCTATTTTACATTAATTAGGCCGCGCGACCGGTTCAATTAATATTAATTAGGCGGTTTGATCATTAAAGTTCAGAATTTGGAATGCCAAACGCTACTCAACAAGACTAACTTAGAACCAACCTGATGGCTAAGTTTTAAGGAAAATAACGTGCTTTTTATTGCTTTTCAAAGCCAATCAAAATGAAGATTCTGACCTTTTTCCCATTCCTTCTCCCCACTCTGGCTTTCCCTTACCTCAAACCCGGCCAAAAAGAAGTCGCTGTCAAAATCCACCAGTTGATCGATCAATATTCCGAGGCAAGAGAGAAGCAGGATACGGTTTTGCTCAAGAGTATTTTGACAGAGGATGTGGATCAGTTGGTTTCCTTTGGGGAATGGAGAAATGGAGTTCGCGCTGCTGTCGAGGGAATGCTGAGAAGTTCAAATTCCAATCCCGGCACGCGCAAGCTTTCGGTCGAAAAGATCAAGTTTCTCAGCGATGAAGCCGCTTTGGACGACTGTCGTTATATCATCACCAATTCCGCGCGTGTTGAACAAAATATGTGGAGCAGTTTTGTGGTGGTTTTTCACAAGAGAAATTGGAAAATCTCAGCAATTCGGAATATGAGGCCGACGGGTGGTTGATTTTAGAAGGGTAAAGCAGCTTTTCGGTTTTGATTTACCGGACATACTTTTTAGAATTTACTTCAGCTCCTCTAGGTTTGGTTGGCAAAGGTTGGTTTTTCCTTTCCGGCTTTCAACTTATATTCTTACTTTTCGCCTATGCGAAACCTCCTCATTTTCTTCGTCTTGGTCCTTTTGTTCGTTGGCTGCAAAGAATCCAACACTCCACCAACGCTTATTCTTTCCAACGGGAAAATCTGGACAGGAGAAAATGCAGATACATTCGTGGAGGCAATAGCGATTACCGGAAATACAATCACGCAAGTCGGCGATTCGGAGACGATTTTGGCTTTAGCCGATGAGAAAACTCAGATCATTGATTTGAAAGGGAAATTGGTCACGGCAGGTTTCAATGATGCACATATTCATTTCCTGGGAGGTTCCATGGGTTTGACTCAGGTAGAGCTTTCGTCCACGACTGCCCTCGATCAGGTTCTCACGCAGACTTTGCAGTTTGCGGAGCAAAATCCCGATAAAGAATGGATCACAGGAAGAGGCTGGCAGTACTCATTTTTTGAATCAGGTTTGCCGGATCATCAGACCATGAAAGCGCTTGATCTGGAGAGGCCGGTTTTCATCAGGGCTTATGACGGGCATAGCGCCTATGCAAACAAAAAAGCGCTTCAACTCGCAGGTATAAACTCGTCGACAAAGTTTGCTGGTTTTGGCGAATTGGTGAAAGATAAAAATGGTATTCCGACCGGAGCGCTCAAGGAAGACGCAATGGGTCTGGTGGGTAAGCTGGTGCCTGAACCTACCTATGGAGACCAACTGATTGCCTTGCGGAAAGGCTTGAAGTATGCAGCTTCGATGGGAATCACAACAGCTCAAAATGCCAGCGGTTCGGAAGTTGACATCCGGTTATTTAAAGATTTATTTGAAAAAGGAGAGTTGACAATGCGCTATGCGGCAGCTTTTTCGGTGGATGAAAATACAAGTCCGGAGTTGCTGGAACGGTATTTTTTTCTGAAAGACAGCATGGGTTCAGGAAACCCTTTTTTGAGGGCCGATGCTGTCAAATTCATGATTGACGGAGTAATCGAATCCCACTCGGCAGCGATGCTGGAGCCATATGCGGATCTTTCGGCGGATGCTCCCGATGCGTTGGGACAAGTGACCATGCCGATCGAAAAGTACCGTGAGTTGGTCAAACTGGTGGATGAGAAAGGCTTTAGAATCTACACACACGCCATTGGAGATAGGGGAGTGCGGGAAGTGCTGAATGCGTATGAAATGGCGATTGCAGCAAACCCGGCAAGAGACCGAAGGCACCGGGTGGAGCATATCGAGACGATTTCGCCAGACGATTTTGCCCGGTTTAAGAAATCAGGAGTCATCCCGAGCATGGAACCGATTCATGCTGATCCTGCCACGATTGCAGTTTGGGAGAAAGCAATTGGCCCTGTTCGGCTGCCTTATTCTTTTGCCTGGAATTCGATGTTGAATCAGGGCGCAGAATTGGTTTTCAGCAGTGATTGGCCTGCCGCAATCTCGATCAATCCTATCCGTGGAATCCACGTGGCTGTCAATCGCCGGGATCCGAAAGGCTTTCCGGAGGAAGGTTGGGTCCCGGCGGAAAAAATAACCATCGCTCAGTCACTCAAAGCTTATACATATGGAGGTGCTTATTCATCTTTCGAAGAGAATAAAAAAGGTCTTATCCAACCGGGATTTCTGGCGGATGTAATTGTGTATTCGGAGGACTTGTTTGAGATCGAACCGATGAGAACGCACCAAGTCAAGGTGGTGATGACGATCGTGGATGGGAAGATTGTGTATGAATTGGACTGAACCATAATCCCAAAAGACTTCGTATTAACTCGTTGGCACTTTTGTTAATTCAAATTTTACAACCCTATAAAATCTATAGGTATTATTATATATTTGTCGATGAAATTATTCAGATGAAATCGAGCATGACGAAAACGTTGCACACTGATGATTATGAGTAATGCGAGATTCCATATGGCCTTGAAAAATCAAATTATAATCACATTAAAGTAGTCGGCTTCTTATTCCTTTTAAACTTGTTTCTGCCCTTGGTTGGAGAAGCCCAGCGTCAGGTGACTCAACAAGAATCACTTTGGTGGGGATATTTTTTCACCATTCCCATCAATGGAAACTGGTACGCTGTTACGGAGATTCAAGAGAGACACTTTGTTTCACCAGTTTCTCAAAATCAGTTTTTGATCCGGACTCGATTTCACAGACATATTGGCGAAAAATGGGATGGCTCTTTCGGGATGGCTCTTTTCCTCAATAATCTGCCAGGGAAAGATGATCAGGATGATTTTACCCAATCCGAACTCCGGCCGCATGGGGAAATGGAATATAAAACAGTCCTTGGTAAACTTGGGTTTGAGCACCGATTTCGATCAGAGGTTCGATTTTTTAAAGAATTGAATGAGTCAAAAACAGGCATGGGTGAAACTTTTGAGCTGACAAGCTTTCGATTTCGCTACCGAATCCAATTTTCTATTCTCCTGAAAAAGCTGGATGAAAACCGTGCCGTCAAACTGAAATTCGGGGATGAGATTATGGTCATGGCGGGAGGAACGCTTGGTCCTATGGTTTTTGATCAAAACCGGATTTATGCGGATCTGAGTTTTGAGTTGAATCCTGCACTCACACTGGAATTGGGATATGTGAATTGGTTTCAATCCGATCAAACAGGGGGATTTCTTGAAAGACATATTATCAGAACAACGCTTCGACACCAATTGGATTTTCACCGAAACAAGACCGCTCAAAAAGCAGGTAAGCAATAGCTGATTTTTAAGAAATTGCCTTTTTAAGTTCCTGTTGTAACTTGATTAAGAATTTTAGAAAGCTCCATTTCAATGAGAAAAGCAACCCTGATTGATATGCCCCTCGTGACAGACTTGGTGGTTAAGATGTTTGACCAAAACCCGGGGGTGGATTGGCTGATGAAGCCGGGAGCATCCAAAACAACCGGTATTCGGAAACTGGCAGAATTCGCCTTCCTCAAATGCTTTAACAGGAAGGGTGTTTTTGTTTCTTCCAACGAAAAGGGAGCGGCATTTTGTTATCGCTTCAATTCAGGAAAATTCTCCTTTGCTGAGTTGGGTTGTGAATTAAGATTTGCCTTGCCATATATCGGAATTTCCAGACTTCCCAAGATTCTTAAGAGGGAAGCTTATCGAAAAAAACTCCGTCCTGCGTCCGGGGACTATTTTTACTTTTGGTTTTTCGCTGTTTCACCGGATGGGAAAGAAGCAGCTTTTGAGTTAAAAAATGCGATTTTTAAAGAGGCCAAGTTGGCAAATCTTCCGATCTACCTGGAAACCGCCGTTGAAAGGAATCAAAAAGTTTATGAGCGATTTGGGTTTAAAACCTATCACATATGGGACGAACCTGGCGAAAACATCAAGTTTTGGTTTATGAAATGGGAACCGGAATCCTCTGTTTCCGTCTGAGGTTCCCACTTAATTTTTAAAAAGATTTGACTATCTTTTATTGATAGCAGAAGAATTCCGGAGGTTGTTGGCTATTGAAAAATCATTTTTACGATCTAAAACGAAAAAAGTATGTGTTTCTCAGCAGGTGCAAGTTTTGGGGCAGGAGTTATTTTAACTGTAATTGGAGTTGCCTCCATCAAAAAAGCAAAATCTACTTCTCAAATTCCCTTTGCAAGTATTCCCTTGATTTTTGGAGTTCAGCAGATTACTGAAGGGTTTCTATGGTTGGCGTTGATGAATCCTGAGTATTCTTCACTTCAGCAAGTGGCGATGTACAATTTTCTATTCTTTGCGCAGGTGATGTGGCCGGTTTGGGTGCCATTTGCGATTCTTGCCCTGGAACGCAAAGAAAACCGGAGATTGGTGAGTAAAGTTTTGGTTGGAATTGGGGCTGCGGTTTCACTCTACCTTGGTTATTGCATAATCAATTACCCTGTGGAGGCCAGTATCATTGGCAATCATATCTCATATCAGGAGAAATTTCCGCCATCTCCGAGGTTTTATGTGGGAATTCTCTATTCGATTTCCACTATTGCCCCTACATTCTATTCACGGATCAGACGGATGTGGATGTTGGGAACTACGGTGATCGTCTCATACATCATCACCGCTATCTTTTATACCGATTATATCATTTCTGTTTGGTGCTTCTTTGCTTCAATTATAAGCATTGCAATTTATGTGATCATCCAAAGCGTAGAAAAACAGGGAGAGGAGACTTCTGAAGGGACAAAATACCATGACCCCAAACCATCACCTTTGACTTAACCCTGAAGAAAAACCTAAATCAGTAACAAAAAAAAATCCTGCCGTGTAGGCAGGATTTTCCTGTTTTGGATAGTTCGAACAACTGAACACTATCCGACTTTAATCTCCTTTGCGGGCTTTGAAATAGTCACTTTTTCTTTTGGAATGCTGACATGCAAAATCCCGTTCTCATATTTGGCGTTTATTTTATCTGAAATACTATTATCAGGTAAAGCGAAAGAGCGACTGAAGCTGGTGAAAGAATATTCTCTTCGGAGGTAATTCTTTTTTTCTTCTTTCTTTTCTTCCTCTTTTTCTGAGCTGATGGTTAGGTATCCATTGTCCACGGCCAGCTTGAAATCTTTCTTTTCAAGACCCGGAGCAGCCATTTCTATTGTAAACTCCTTTTCGTTCTCATCCACATTGACGGAAGGAACCCGGCTGGCGAAATCGAGTGAAGGAAAATCCCCATTAAAGTCCAGAAAATTAGGACTGAAAAGTTTCGCAGGGTTTAACAAGTCGCTCGTCCAGGATGGAAGCAGGCTTTCTCTTTTTAATAAAGTTCCCATTATTTTAATGTTTAAGTTTAAAATAAAATTATGGTCTAAAAATAATATAAAAATGATAAAAAATCAATTTTAAGTACCAAAAAAACGAAATGACTTTTATCACATTTTAATCGCTGAATCAGGAAGACTTAATTTTTGCTTAAAAATGAATTCTTGAAAAATCCCTTCGGGAAAAACTGAGAGAGGAGAAGGTTGAAACTTGCGGGATTTAAAAATACAAAGTTCTCGTTCGACGGATTGAAATTCCAATCAGGAACGGGTGCCTGCCCTTTTTAACGAGCTATGAGGATTAATTCACTTCAGGATTTTAAAATCCCGAAGTGAATTAATCGATGCGAATTTTTTTGTTGAGAAATATTAAATCTATAATTCATTGAATGTTAGAGATTCTAAAAAAAATTTCATAAACCTCATGGAGACTGGAGAACACATTAAAAAAACGAAGTGAATCCGAAAATCCAGACGAATAGGATGTAGTTAGCTTTACTCCAAAACACTAAAATTTGTAATCGAAAGGGAAATACCGGATTTCGGAAGACTCACCGATAAGGAACTCTGAGGTATATCACAACCTACTATGGAGGGTTGAAGTCCGTGGGACCCCAGAAGATTAATTGGGCTCAAAGTTATATCACTGTTATTAAGTTTGTTGCGCGTATATCGCCCCAATTAAGAAATGAACAGACAACTTGCCAAACACGGAGGTTTCCCTCTCAATTCTATTCAGAGAGTTGCTGCCGTAATTGATCCGGCCACGGCCAAGTAGTAAGAAGTATTGAAATTATTCCTGTATTAGAATTATTGGGTGTGGCTTTGGTCGCACCTTTTTTTTAAACTGAAGAAAGGATAAAATTTTCCTTTGGCATAGAAAGTCTGGTGAATGGAGAAGGAATTTGAGGCACCAGCCATTTTGGTGAAAATCTCCAATTCATATCGGCCCTATCCTACAAACCATTTCCACCAACTCCCATATTCCTAACCAATCCTTAGCAGGAAATATGGATGATGTCAAATCGCTTTCTTAGAAATCTTCTCACTAATCTCCACAACCATTCCCAAAGCTGCTGAACCATACCATTCTTTTAGGTCCATTTTCAATACTCCGGCTTTCACTGCGGGATCAGATTCTGTCAGGACTTTGGCTTCTTCAAGACTTTCGACTGCGAAAAAGAATAATCCTCTCAGTTCCTCATTTCCAAAAAATGGACCTGCCAAAACCATCTTTCCAGCTTCAGCAAGTTTGGCAATATTAACCATGTGACCTTTCTGGATTTCGGTGCGTTCGGTTTCAGAATATTCGCTCACCCGGTCCCCGCGGTAAAGGAAGGCGATGACATATTTCTTCATTCCATACTCATCGGCTCCAAGTTTTTTGGCGAGAGCTTCATCGTATTTTTCCTGAGCAAAGCTCAAACTGACTGCTGAAAAAATAAAGGAGAGACTTAGAATTAGCTTTTTCATAGAGGATAATAAGTAAGGTGAAATTCTGGTTTTTAATCAGGACTTGATTGGAATCTTTGTTCCCGATTTGGGGAATTTGGGGAGCGGACTGTGAAAACTTCCTGTTTGAAGTTTACAGGAATATCAAGTTCAATTGCATCGAATTTACTAAAAACCGAAAGGATGGAAACGATGAATTCCAGGGTTTAAATTTTCCATTTTCAAGTAATTTTGAAGCAGGTAAAAAAGCCAATTTTTTGATTCCTTTTTCTAAGTCCACGGGTAAATTTTTATGAATGAGGAACAGGAAAATTTGACCTGCGTATTAATCCGGATTTAGGGTTCGATCCAAAATTTCCCCGAAAAATAGCTTGGTTAAATTTCAAAGGAGAAAAGAGATTGGAAGAGGAGAGTGGGAATTACTCTGTGAAATAGGGTGAGGATATTTTCATTTGAAGAAATACAATAGAATTCAGATTTCTAAAAAATCATCAAATCAAATTTAATTAATCACTTTATTCAAATGATTGTAAGTCTCTGAAATTAATAACTTTAAAACTGGTTTAGGCTAATCGTAATTAGTTTAGGCTAAAAAAATTAGGCTTGGCTTAATATCTGTAAATAGCTCATATTTTGCTGATTTTGGAAAAAGAAGGCTTAAATTCTATTTTCAAAAAATGAGTCAATGAGTTTGGATACTGAGCATTTTAACTAAAGCTTTGAATACCGAAAACAAATCCAAAGACACCCATTTGTACGTTTCTTAGAAAGAGTTTTTCACCTGCTTTTCCTTTGTTGTCAGAATTGAAATTATCTATGCCTAACCTCAGAGTTCAAAAAATACTTATTCTGGATGATGATAAAATCCAGCATTTTTTATTTCGAAAAAGGCTGGATTTTCTGTTTCCTGAGGTTTTGGTATTCTTTAAAACGACACCCTCCGAGGCAGTAGATTTTCTGAAGGTACATGAGGTGGATCTTATATTTCTGGACTTGAATTTGCCAGAGATGACCGGTTGGGATTTTGTTGATCTTTTGAAAAAAAAATCGATTGAGTGTAAGATCATTTTAGTCTCCGGTTCTGTAAGTTCCGAGGATCAACAAAGAGTCAAAAACGATGGAATGATTCAAGCCATCTTCGAGAAACCAATCAGGGATACCGACCTTCAGGAAATACTTGGAGTTTGACTAATTTCAGGTCTTGATATGAATAATTTAATTAATTTCGGTGTCTAGGATAAATTTTATGGCTGAGAAAGCAGACGATAAAAGGCCCATACTTTCAAAGAAATTTGACAATTTTTTTACCGGACTGGCAAATGCTTGGATTTTTTTCAAGAGGTTTTTCCAGGAGGTTTTCTTTCCACCTTATGAATTTAAGGAGGTAATTAATCAGTGTTACAGGATTGGTGTGGAATCTCTTCCGCTTATTTCCCTGACAGGATTTATTGTAGGTATTGTATTTACAAATCAGTCCAGGCCATCTCTCACCGAATTTGGGGCAGCATCCTGGCTTCCTTCCCTGATATCCATTGCGGTAGTTCGTGCGATGGGTCCATTGGTGACAGCACTTATTGCAGCGGGTAAGGTAGGGTCGAGTATTGGGGCTGAGATTGGTTCTATGAAAGTAACCGAGCAAATCGACGCGATGGAAGTTTCGGCCACCAACCCATTCAAATTTCTGGTAGTATCGAGAGTTTTGGCAACAACATTCATGATCCCTTTGCTGGTGATGTACACTGATTTTGTAGCCTTAATGGGATCATTTTTAAGTGTAAACAAAAATGAAATGGTGAGTTTATCCACCTTCTTTGTTCAGGTATTTGAATCAATCACTTTCCTCGATATTACTTCTTCGGTATTTAAGTCCATCCTTTTCGGATTCACAATAGGGATCGTAGGCTGTTATAAGGGATATAATTCCTCCAAAGGAACTGAAGGGGTCGGAAAAGCAGCAAACTCAGCCGTAGTTATCTCGATGTTCTTAATATTTATTGAAGAGCTTTTGGTGCTTCAAATCGTCAACGCAATCCGATCAGCATAGACATGGAAGAAACTGTAGTTGAAATAAGAGGTCTTAAAAAAGCTTTCGGGGATCTTGAAGTTCTCCAAGGTGTTGATCTTGATTTGTTTAAAAGTGAAAACCTGGTGGTGCTGGGTAAGTCTGGTTCAGGTAAGTCGGTCTTGATAAAAATCATGGTCGGTCTTTTGAGACAGGATGAGGGAAGCATGAGGATTTTTGGACAGGAAGTATCAACCCTGAACAAGAAAGAACTCAATGCGCTTAGGCTCAAAATCGGGTTTTCTTTTCAGGCCTCAGCCCTCTACGATAGCATGACTGTGCGTGAAAACATGGAATTTCCCTTGGTAAGGAATGTGAAAAACCTCACCAAAGCAGAAATAACCAAGAAGATTGAAGGATTGCTGGATAGCGTAGGTTTGCCTCAATCGATCAATCAAATGCCTTCTGAACTTTCCGGAGGTCAGAAAAAAAGAATCGGTATAGCAAGAACTTTGATTTTGAATCCTGAAATCATGCTTTACGATGAACCTACGGCAGGCTTGGATCCGATTACCTGTATGGAAATTAACAACTTGATCGTTCAGGTCAGAGAGCAGTTTAACACATCCTCCATTGTCATTACGCACGATCTTACTTGCGCTAAAGTAACAGGAGATCGAATGGCTGTCTTATTGGATGGTCAGTTCAAGGCAATAGGAAGCTTTGATGAGGTCTTTACCCGTGCAAAAGATGAGCGTGTCAAATCATTTTACGATTATAATTTTATTGAGTCATGAGAGGTGAAAATAAGAGATCCGTCATAGTTGGCATTTTTGTCTTCCTTGGAATCGCCATTTTGGTGGCAGGGATTCTGACTTTAGGAGGTCAACAGAAAAAATTTGTCAAAACAATACATCTCAAGGCTGTATTCGATGACATCGGAGGATTGCAAACAGGAAATAATATCTGGTTCTCAGGAGTTAAAATCGGAACTGTCAGAAAAATCAATTTTTACGGGGATTCCCAGGTAGAAATTGAAATGAACGTGGATAAAGAGGCGGTGGATTTTATCCGTAAAGACTCCAAAGCAACAATCAGTTCGGATGGTTTGATTGGAAATAAGATTATCGTGATCTATGGTGGCACCACTTTGGCACCAGCCGTACAGGATGGAGATCGCCTTGAATCCGTGATGCCCCTTGATACGGACAAAATGATGGAAACCCTTCAGGTCAATAATGAGAACCTTGTGGAGATCACAAATGATCTGAAAGTCTTAACTTCCAAATTAGCCGCAGGTGAGGGGATTGTAGGCGCAGTTATGACGGATTCGCTTTTGGCAGAAAGTTTCAGATCAATTATTTCGAATCTGAATCGCGCATCCATCAACAGCAATAGAATGCTGACCGATTTAAACACTTTCACCAATAAGATGAACCAAAAAGGCAATCTATTCAACGATCTGGCTACAGATACTTTGCTGGTGGGTGATTTGAAAGAGACCATGGAAAGTTTGAAAGCTACTGCTGCAAATTCGCAGGAGCTAACTCAAAAATTGGAAGTGATCACTGAAAAATTCAACGCCAAAGACAATACAATGGGAATGTTGCTGAACGATCCTGAGTTTGCCTCTAATTTGAAGAGTACAATAGTAAACACAGATTCAGCCACTTATAACCTCAATGAGGGAATGAAGGCGCTGGAATACACATGGCCGTTTAACAAAGGTTTCAAGAGACAAGCAAAAGCTGAAGCAAAAAAGGATAATTAGGAATTCCTGAAAATATTTCAAAAGCCGATCAATTCGAATTTGATCGGCTTTTTTGTTTTCGAGTATGTGAAAATATAAGTAATCACCTGATTCATTGGTAATCAAATTCGGCATTGCCGCTGGGAGAAGTTTCACCGCCTAGGGAAAATCGGAATGGAATATATGCCCATTGAGTTGAATGATGTGTGTTAGTGTCCAGGGCAGAGAAAAAGCCACCGAGATAGAGATTGTTGAAGCGCATAGCTTCCCGAGCTAGGACTTTGGGCGCATTCTCCGGGTTTGCCAATTCTTTTTCCAAAACCTGGCCTTCCTTATCTATCAAAAGGGCGATCTAAAGAGTTCCTGTTTCCTTTGGGCTACTTGGTTGGCCAGGATAATTTAGATTGGCTACCAAAAATTTATACCATTCTTCTCCGGAGACCTTGGGTCGAGGTTCAAAATCGTTCCAAAAAACTTGAGAAGTGTTTGGCCTGTCTTCTCGGGTAATTGTTATTGGGGAATTACCTATGATGACCACCTCGCCTCGAATGGTATCAGATTTTAAGTAGTAGGTAACCAAATTATTATCATCCAGGTTTTTGATGGTTTTTGAGGTCAGTCTCCCCAAGCTGTCATACCGTTTAATGGTCCGCTGATTAAATCCCCCCTCCGGATTGATGTCATCTTCTATGGATTTTATCAATCGATTAGTTTTAGAATAGATTTTTGTGCTATTCGTAACAGGAGAATAAATTTGGATATAGGTGTGATTTGAACTGTCAAGAGGATTGGCTTGGAAAAAATGTTTGTTCAAAGGAGTGATAATTCGTTGCTGAGTTTGGCCATCTGCATAGTTCAACCTCAAAAAAAAAGATTAAGTAGAAAGCAAATTTTCGTCAAAAACCAGGTCATGGAGAAGTCTATTTTCACTAAGATATAAATGAAAAATTAGTTTTTAGACTTTTTCAGAAAAACTAATTTTCAAAAGTTCTATTTATGGAATGGTCTGAAGGTAGATTCATCCTTTTCTTTTATCCATGCGGATTAATCTTATTTTTGTCTCTCAATCCTATTTAATACCCTTTACAAATGAACGCGATCAATCCGACTCAAACTCCAGCATGGGCAAGGCTCAAAGTGCTTGCGGAGAAATATAAGGATCTTCAAATAATTTCACTTTTTGACGAGCGTGAGCGCTTCGATCGATTTAGCATCCAATTGGAAGATGTGCTGGTTGATTATTCAAAAAACCGGGTCAATAACGAGATTTTAGATGCGCTCATGGACCTGGCTCGGGAGACAGAACTTCATGTAGCGATTGAGTCCATGTTTGGCGGCGTTGCAATCAATGAGACTGAAAACAGAGCAGTGCTTCATACCGCTTTGAGAAACCGAAGTAATTTCGCGGTGTACGTGGATGGAAAGGATGTAATGCCTGATATCAATGGTGTGCTGGCGCAAATGAAAGGCTTCGCGGAAAAAGTGCATTCGGGGCTTTGGCTGGGGTATACCGGAAAGCCAATCAAATCTCTGGTGAATATTGGGATCGGAGGAAGTGATCTTGGACCTGTGATGGTTTCAGAGGCTCTCAAGCCGTATCAAAGCCCTGATTTGGAGATCTTCTTCGTATCCAACGTCGATGGCACTCATATCGCTGAGACGCTTCGCAAAGTTGATCCTGAGACAACGCTTTTCTTCATTGCCTCCAAGACTTTCACGACTCAGGAGACCATGACCAATGCCCATACAGCCAGAAAGTGGTTTATGGATCAGGCCCGTGACAAAGCAGCTATTGCTAAACACTTCGTGGCTCTTTCGACAAATGCAAAAGCGGTTGAAGCTTTCGGAATCGATACTGCAAACATGTTTGAGTTTTGGGATTGGGTAGGAGGAAGGTATTCCATCTGGTCCGCCATCGGATTACCGATTGCCTGCTCGATTGGATTCAAGCATTACGAGGAATTTCTATCCGGAGCTCATGCGATGGACCGTCATTTCCGCAATTCGATGTATGACAGGAATATCCCGGTTCTTTTGGCGCTGATTGGAATTTGGAATACAAACTTCCTTGGTGCCAGTTCAGAGGCGATTCTACCTTACGATCAATATTTGCATCGATTCGCAGCCTATTTTCAGCAGGGAAATATGGAAAGTAATGGAAAATATGTAAGTCGATCAGGTGAGAAAGTGAATTATACAACGGGCCCGATTATCTGGGGCGAGCCAGGTACAAATGGTCAGCATGCATTTTATCAGTTGATTCATCAGGGAACACATTTGATTCCCTGTGATTTTATTGCACCGGTTTTTTCTCATAATCCAATCGGAGATCACCATCAGAAGTTACTTTCCAATTTTTTCGCCCAGACTGAGGCATTGATGAAAGGGAAACCGTTGGACGAAGTGAAAGCTGAAATGGCAAAAGCCGGTAGGTCAGCTGAAGAAATTGATAAGATCGCTCCTCACCGAGTTTTTGAAGGCAATAGGCCAACGAATTCTATTCTCGTAGGAAAGATTACGCCTTATACTCTGGGAATGTTGGTGGCGATGTATGAGCATAAAGTCTTCGTGCAGGGGTCAGTTTGGAATATCTTCAGCTTTGATCAATGGGGAGTGGAACTGGGAAAAGTTCTTGCAAACGGTATTCTACCTGAATTGAAAGGAAGTGAAGAGGTCAAAAGCCATGATGGTTCGACAAATGGCTTGATCAATGCCTACAAGAATATGCGCTAAGTGCCTATAATTTGAATACAAAAAAGCCTCATCCTGAATCAGAATGAGGCTTTTTTTCTGAAAGCCTGTAGAAAGTTCCCACAGATTGACACAGAAAAAGGCAAAGAATACAACGAATTTTTCGAACTGATTTACTACAGTTTGATGGCTATGGGTCAATTGCCCCCTTTCATGATTGTTTCAATTCTAAACTAATCTTAATAAATAACCACTTTCTTACCGGTAACCAACTAAATCAAGACCTATAGTTCAAATAGATCAGCTGTTGTCTGTTGACCGTCGTCAATCGACGATTTAACTATTTTAGAATTTTTACTCCTAAAGCTTCAATGCCAGTCAGCTGTTCAGTTCTCATGTATTGGAGTACCGTCAAGCTTCTGGTTTCAGGCTTAAAACTGAAAGGAAGTGTATCATATTTGGTGTAAGTGCTTCCGATTCCTTTTCCCAGTGGTTCACCTGATTTGGAGTCAAACAAAGGCATATTGATTAACTTGTTTTCTAAAATTACACCCGCCGAATCGTAACTGATTACCCGCACGTAGCAATTAGAGAAGGGATAACCTTCGTTGAATCGAACAGCAATCATACTTTTTCTTCCAGTCAGATCTAAATCTCCCAAGTCAAATCTAATCGTATCCTGCATCCCCCAATTTCCGGCAGGAACAGCCTGAAAATCTTCATAAATCCTGTCGTCCGAGCATCCAAAAGCCAGCGTGACAAGAAGGAAAAACAGAAAATTTTTAACCTTGATCATTGCCTGAGTTAGTTGGATTTGGGCCTTGATTTCTTCGCGGAGGAAATTTCTTTTTTGGTTCCTGATTCTGTTCCAGAGCTTTGTTTACGGGTTTAGCTTCGCTTTGAGGTGGCGTCGGTCTCGGTTCACGGGGCGGATTAGGTCTTTGCTCTCTCGGCGGATTCTGGGGATTCAGTTGACCCGACTGCTGAGGACCTGCTTGAGGCTGACTGCCTGACTGCGCATTCCGATTTTTATTTCGATTCTTATTTTTCTTCTTTTTAAACTCACCTGCGGGACGCGGACCTTCCTGCTTAGCTACTTGTGGCAGTGGCTGTGGTCTTGGTGTTGCAAGAGATGCTTTTACCTGAGCACTTGGAGTTCCCTGGTCACTTTTTTCTTTGTTTTTCGGCTTTTTCTTTTTGTTGGAGAATTTCTTATCCAAAAGTTCAAGTTCACGTGTAGACTTCGCAGCAAGATCTTCGATGTCAGAGGATAGGTTTACTTTTAGGTTGAAAACCTTGATGTTTTTTGAATTGAGTTCAAGGATTTCTTTTACCCGTTCACAGGTGATGCTATGCCAGTCATTTTCATTGTTGTAGCTGAACCACATCAGTTTTCGGAAGATATCTGTCTTCTGGAGTTTTGCCGGACCGACCTCAGTCATCAAAGATCGCTCAACCGCCGGGATGTCTTTGATGGCATCCATGTACGTGTCAAGTTCATAATTCAAACAGCATTTCAGTCTGCCGCATTGGCCGCTGAGTTTGCCGGGATTCAAAGATAAATTTTGATATCGGGCGGCAGAGGTGCTTACATTTTTGAAATCAACCAACCAAGTGGAGCAGCAAAGTTCACGTCCGCAAACGCCGATTCCACCCAATCTTCCGGCTTCTTGACGAAGGCTTATTTGACGCATTTCCACCCGGATTTTAAATTCCCCTGCGAGGATTTTGATGAGTTCACGGAAATCAATCCTGTCTTCAGCTGAATAGTAAAATGTCGCTTTGGAGTTGTCGGCCTGGTACTCGATGTCCGACATTTTCATGGACAATTTCAGCTCGTCGATAATTTGCTTGCATCTATAAAGCGTCGGGATTTCACGGTTTTTTGCTTCTTCCCATTTCTCCATGTCTTTTTGAGTGGCGACACGGTAGATCCTGAGAATATTGTCATCATCTCGTACTTTGCGCTTTTGCATTTGTAAGCGAACCAATTCGCCCTGAAGGGAAACATAGCCGATATGATGTCCGCTTGGAACATCCACGACTACAGGATCACCGGTATTCAAACCGAGATAATCGACGTTTCGATAATATTCTTTTCTTCCTCCTTTGAATTTGATTTCGACGATGTCGAAGTTGTCAACTTCCGGAATCCCCATATGGGAGAGCCAGTCAAAGGAATTCATTTTATTGCAATCGCTCGTGCCGCAGGTGCCGTTATTTTGACAGCCCCCGGAACCACCTGTTGAGGTGGTAGAGCAAGTAGTACATCCAGCCATAATTTATATTTACAGGGCTTAACCCTGGGTAGTTTTGGGATTATTTCATCAAGTTGAGAATATCTTGTCCGATATCCTTTCTGTAGTAGGATTTTTCCCAGTTAATTCCTTGTACAGTTTCAAAAGCATTGGCAAGGGACTCATTCAGGGTTTTTCCTTTACCGGTTACTGCAATAACTCTTCCTCCCTGATTTACAAGCTCTCCTTTGCTGTTTCGGGTGGTTCCTGCGTGGAAAATTTCGCTTCCTTTCACGAATTTCGGTAGAGAAATTGGGAAACCCTTTTCGTAAGAACCCGGATATCCACCGCTTACCATTACGACGGTTGTGGAGTAATCCGGTGAAATTTTAATTTCGTATTTGTCCAATGTTCCCGTGCCGATCCCATGGAGCAAACCAAGGAAATCGCTTTCAATTCGAGGTAAAACAGCTTCCGTTTCCGGATCGCCCATTCTCACATTGTATTCAATGACGAAAGGATCTCCTTCGTTGTTCATCAACCCAATGAAAAGGAAACCTTTGTATGGGATGTTTTCTTTTGCAAGTCCTTCGACAGTTGGGATCACAACACGCTCTTCCACTTTTTTCATGAAAGCTGCATCTGCGAAAATCACCGGGCTGATGGCGCCCATTCCTCCTGTATTCAATCCGGTATCACCTTCGCCGATTCGCTTGTAATCTTTCGCCTCCGGCAAAATTTTATAACTTTTTCCATCTGTTGCCACAAAAACAGAAAGTTCAATTCCTGTCAAAAATTCTTCGATCACCACTTTAGAAGAAGCCTCTCCAAATTTCTGGTCAAGCAGCATTTCTTTCAGGGAAGAAACTGCTTCTTCCAGCGTAAGACAAATCAACACACCTTTTCCGGCAGCTAATCCATCGGCTTTTAAGACAATTGGAAGTTTTTGTTTTTTCAGGTATTCGATTCCTGCCTCGATCTGATCTGGGGTGAAAGTTTCATAGGATGCAGTTGGGATATTGTTTCGCTGCATGAATCGCTTCGAAAAATCCTTACTTCCTTCCAGGGTGGCGCCCAATTGTGAAGGTCCGACAACGGGAGTTTTGGAAGTTGAAGGTTGATTTTGCAAGTAATCGACCAAGCCTTTTACCAAGGGTTCTTCGGGTCCTACGACAACCAGGTCAATGTTATTTGAGGTGACAAAATCGCGGATTCCCTCAAAATCGGTAACGGAGAGGGATACGTTGGTTGCGATTTCAGCGGTCCCGGCATTTCCAGGAGCTACAAACAATTGGGTACAATCGGTACTTTGTACGATTTTCCAAGCAAAGGCGTGTTCTCTGCCTCCGCTTCCTAGCAAGAGTATATTCATTGACTTAATTCAGGTTAATTGGCGTGCTCAGAGATAAACTTGACCCGATAGACCCGCAATTCATCTTCTGCAAAGTCCTGGCCTCCAAGTTCATCTAATGCCACTTTTATTTGATCGGTTTCCGCATTCATGAAGTAATCATGGAGCAAATCCTCGCGCTCCTCATCCATAATGCGATGAATGTAGTAATCGATGTTAAGTTTTGTTCCGCTATAAATGATTTGCTCTATTTCATGAAGCAACTCACCCATGCTGAAATTGAGATTTTCGGCGATTTCATCCAGATCAACTTTTCGATCGATTTGCTGGATGATTGAAATCTTCACCTTGGAGCGGACACCCGATGATTTCACTACTACTTCCGCAGCAGTTTCTATCTCGTTTTCCTCCACATAGGCGGAAATCACTTTCAGAAACGGAGTTCCGAATTTAGCGACTTTTCCCATACCAACGCCATTGATTTGCGCCAGTTCTTCTTTGGTGGTGGGATATACTGTGGCCATTTCTTCCAAAGAAGGATCCTGGAAGATGATATAAGGAGGAAGATTTTTTGATTTGGCAACTTTCTTTCGTTCGGCTTTCAGCAATTCAAAAAGCTTCTCGTCATAAGCTATTCCGGTACTGATATCTATTTCAGCTTGATCTGCCTCCATCATTTTGGCAAAATCCTGATCCCGATATAATTCAACGACGTAGGGAGCTTCCAAAAATTCATTTCCCTTTTCCGTCAATCGCAAGATTCCATAATTCTCGATATCCTTCTCAAGAAAACCGAGGATCATTGCCTGACGGATAACTGTCGTCCACGTCTTTTCATTTTCGTCCTTGCCTTTGCCAAAAACATCGAGAGAACTGTGTTTGTAGCTTTCAGTGTAATCGTTGGTTTCGCCTTGAATCACATTTACCAAATGATCCAAGTCAAAGCGCTCGTTTGTTTGTTTTACTGCTTCAAGAGCAGTAATAAGCAAGTCCATTCCTGCGAAAGTTTCGCGCTCACGCTTACAATTATCGCAGAATCCGCAGTCATCGTGCATGATTTCTCCGAAGTAGTTCAGAATAAATTTCCTTCGGCAAACTCCGGTTTCTGAGTATGCTGCCATTTCCTGAAGCAGGATCTTGGCGTTTTCGCGTTCTGTAACTGCTTTGTCCTTGTTGAATTTATCAAGCTTGACGATGTCTTCATGTCTGTAGAACATCAGGCAGTGGCCTTCAAGTCCGTCTCTACCAGCCCGACCGGTTTCCTGATAGTATCCTTCGAGTGATTTCGGTACATCGTAGTGGATCACATACCGTACATCCGGTTTGTCGATTCCCATTCCAAAAGCAATCGTTGCGACGATCACATCCAATTCTTCATTCAGGAAGTCATCCTGATTTTTGATCCGAATATGAGAATCCAATCCTGCGTGATAAGGAGCTGCATTGATCTGATTCACTTTTAGCAATTCGGCAATCTCTTCCACCTTTTTTCTGCTCAGGCAATAGATGATTCCGGATTTGCCTTTGTGTTGTTTGATAAATTTGATGAGTGCTTTTTTTGACTCATTTTTCACTTTTGGTCGGACCTCATAGAAAAGATTTGTCCGGTTAAAAGATGATTTGAATAAATCGGCTTCTTCCATCTGAAGATTGCGCTGAATGTCCTGCTGCACTTTTGGAGTAGCCGTCGCGGTGAGTGCAATTATTGGAAGATTAGGGGCAATCTGGGCAACGATGGATTTGATTCTGCGATATTCCGGACGGAAATCATGTCCCCATTCGGAGATACAATGTGCTTCGTCAATCGCCACAAAAGACAGATGCGCTGACTTTAGGAAGGCAATATTTTCTTCCTTAGTTAGCGATTCGGGAGCTACATAAAGCAACTTGGTGAGTTTTTTCAAAACCTCACTCTTTACCTTATTAGCCTCAGATTTATTTAGCGTAGAATTTAGAAAATGCGCATTGACACCAATTGCATTGAGCTGATCTACCTGATTTTTCATCAAGGCGATCAAAGGAGAAATGACAATTGCTGTTCCTTCGGAT
>JBILPR010000031.1:0-25334 GCA_044373795.1 Algoriphagus sp.
CAAAGACGGCAGTATCAGACCCGAACTTCAGCCGGAGATTACTTTCTATACGATTTGGAGCATGATTATCGGCTATGAAAAGATGAGTGGACCGATCGAATACGAAGGAAAAGAAACCAAAATCAATCCTGATAACTGGCAACCGGGATTTTTGAAACTCCTTCAGGATATGCTCAAAGGAACCATCCAGGCAACGAGACCAAACACCGTTCAAACCAGTCTTTTTTAAGATGAAAATAAGAAACATTGTTTTAATGACAGGCCTTTTAATCAGCTGTCAGGAAAAACCTACTGTTGATCTTTTAATTAAAAATGTGAACATCCTCGATATTGAAAGGGATTCAGTCCTGAATTCTCACTATATCCTGATCCGTCAGGACACCATCTTTGAGATTGGAGATGAGACTTTGGCAAGTCAATACACTCCAGTTCAAACCATTGACGGAGAAGGTAAGTTTTTGATGCCAGGACTTTGGGACAATCATGTGCACTTTGGCGGAGCCGAATACATTGATGAAAACGAACAATTACTCCCGCTTTATCTGGCATTTGGTGTGACTGCCGTACGTGATGCGGCCGGAGACATCAGTCTGGAAGTGCTGAAATGGAGGGATGAAATCAATGAAGGAAAACGAATCGGTCCAAAGATTTTGACTTCAGGTCCAAAAATCGAAGGAATTAAATCTATCTGGCCAGGAGATCTGGAAGTCGGGACAAGTGAGGAACTTGATCTGGCGTTGGATTCATTGAAAAAATTGAAAGTTGATTTCGTGAAAATCACGGATAACACCATGAAGCCCGAGCTTTTTCTGGAAGCAGTCGAAAAAGCAACTGCTCTTGGTTGGAGCGTTTCCGGTCATATTCCGGCTGCTTTGACTTTGCTCCAAGCTTCTAAGGCCGGTCAAAAAACGGTGGAGCATCTTGGCTATATGCTTCGTACCAGCACACCGAAAGAATCAGAAATAAGCACTGGCAGAGCTTCAGGCAAATTAACTGCGCAAGAAGCCAATGCCCTTCAATCAGAGACTTTGGATGATTCAATTGCGATGGCAAATTTCCGTCTATTGGCAGCCCAGGGAACAGGCGTGGTTCCAACTCTACTGATCAGTTATAACATTGCCTACCTGGACGAAAACGAGTTTGAACAAGACACCATCCTTAAGTATCTGGGACCAAAGCTAAAGGAAAGCTATCAATGGAGGATTCAGCGAATGGAAAGTGACACTCCTGAAGACAAGCAGAATCGGAAAGTAGCATTTGAAGCAACAGCCAGATTATTACCAATGATTCAAAAATCAGGAATGAAAATCATCGCTGGAACTGATGCTGGTTATCTAAATACATACGATTACCCAGGATTAGCTATTCACTTGGAGCTTCAGAAATTAGTGGAATATGGCCTTACTCCCAGGGAAGCATTGATCGCGTCTATCGTCAATGGTCCCGGATATTTTGGCTTAGAAAAGGAGTTTGGAGCTGTGAAAGTTGGAAAAAGCGCTAATCTGATTTTATTAAACTCAAACCCATTGGAATCCATTGAATCCACCTTAGACATCGAAGGAGTAATCAAAGATGGGGTTTTTTATTCCAGATCTACATTGGATCAAATGCTGGCCGAAATCAAAAAATGGGTAGCAAAAAAAGAGTCTGAATGAAAAATTAGTTTTTTCAAATTAACATTAAAAAGCCGTAGAGAGCTTTCTAAACTTATCTTTCAAGCATTTTTAATCAGCTTTATCATCTCATTTTTTCTCAGTTAGCTTTTAGCGGGTTTTTTCATCTCTGCTTTTTCCCTTTCTGAATTTGATTTAAAGCTTCTCTGTTCGCGGTGACTTTGTATTAGTATTTTTCTTTCCAGACAAATTAATCGGCTAACCCTTTTTGTTTAAATTCTTATCTATCCAAAAACCAATATGATCCAAAACAGCAAGTGCCCGGTTTACAAGAATAAAAAATCATAAGACAAGTTATTTATTGAGAAATTCCAAGGTACAAGCCTTTTTTTGAACATAATTTATTAATAGATTAAATAGGGAAAAGGAGGAGGTTTAAAATAATTATTATAGATTTTATCCTGATGTATCTACAATTCAAGAAAAAACATTTGTTTAAAAATACCAAAACATGTCTCTTACAAATTCAATAGCTCAAGACCTAAAAATAATTCAACTTGTTCTGGACCAAATACAAGAAATACTTCTTTTTTTAGACAAGAATTTGAAAATAGTAAAGAAAAGTAAAGGGGCCATAGAATTTATATCCCGTTATAATTCTTCAACCGAAAAGGATTTTTTTGAATATTTTCCGGAATTAAAATCAAAAGAACTTGAAGATTTTTGCAAGGATTCAACCCAAAACACATTTGAAATCAGAGCTTACAAGGATTTCTTCTCTGAAGAGTTTACCTATAGCATACTGAAGTCCGATACCGGTTACCTGGTAAAAATTCTGGAACCCCGAACCCCCGGCAATTCAGAGAAATATCCTAACCTGTTTGAAAAAATGCCGGTGGGAGTAATCTATGAGGACTCAACAGGTCAGATTTTAGATGCAAATCCGGCTGCTCAACAGATTCTTGGGCTAAGTCTTGATCAACTCCAAGGAAAAACCCCGATCGACCCAAAGTGGCATTTGATCCATATGGATGGTTCTCCATTTCCGCCAAGAGATACTCTCCCTTCCACCGTCTCGCTTCGGACAGGCCTTCCAATTTCAAATGAAATCATTGGGTTGTTCGATCCATCAACTAACTGCCATAAGTGGATTTTCATCAATAGTACCCCTGAGTTTCGGTCGGGAGAACAGAAACCATTCAGGGTTTTTTCCACATTTTTCGACATCACGGATCGAATAGAAACTAAACGAAAGCTAAAAACCCAAAATGAACTTTTAGAGGTGCTGATCTCCACTTCCACCTCTTTTATAAATCTCCCGGAGGAAAAACTCGATGAAACTATCCAACATTCCCTGCAAAAACTTGGGGAATTTGTGAAGGCTGACCGGATGTATGTCTTTGATTATGATTGGGTAAATCAGCCCTGCACAAATACTTTTGAATGGTGCGCGAAGGATGTTGAACCACAAATTGAGTTTTTAAAAGAAGTCCCATTTGAAGGGTTGGAAGCTTGGACAGAAAGCCACAACCGGGGTGAATTCATGTCTGTGGAGGACGTCTCTACACTTGAAAAGGATTCCATTACTCGCCAAATACTGGAGCTTCAAGGAATAAAAAGCCTTTTGACGATGCCTATCATGGATAATCAAATCTGTTTCGGATTTATTGGCCTTGATTCGGTTGAAAACAACCACGTTTATTCTGAAAATGAAATTAATCTAGTAAAGGTGTTCGCAGGTATTCTTGCAAACGTAAAAAACCAACTGGAAAGCGAGCGGCAACTAAAAGAAAGACTTAAAGAGCTAAATTCAATTTATTTAATTTCAGACCTGACAAATAATAGTTCTATCCAGGAGGATGATCTTTTAATTCAAATCACAGAGATCATTCCTACAGGTTTTTTAATTCCAAATGAAACTTCTGTAAGGCTAACTTATGGCACCAAATTTTTTGAATCTCCGGAGTTAAATGAGACTTCTAACTTAATTCAGGAAAAACTTATTGTTAACGATCAGGAAGTCGGAAGTCTTCAGGTATTCATTCCTGAAAACAAGAAATTTTTGGCGGAGGAGCACACTTTGGTGAAAGCCATGGCTAACACACTTGACAAATACCTGGAAGCCAGGGAAAGCCTAAGTCAAGTTCGAAACAGCGAGGAACAATTAAGAAATCTCGTCAATACCCAAACCAGTTACGTACTGCGCACGGACATTCAGGGAAGAAATACTTACTGGAATAAGAAGTTTAAGGAAGAGTTCGGATGGATTTATGAAAATACTCCGTTGCTTATTGCAAACTCTTTTGATTCGATCTGTGACTACCACTATGACAGAGTTGTAGATACAATCCAACTATGCCTGGCTACTCCCGGGGAAATTTTTTCCGTGGAACTCGATATGCTGGGAAAAAATGACCTCACTATCACCACACTCTGGGAATATGTGGCACTTGTTGATAAAGCTGGGAAACCGACAGAAATCCAATGCATGGGAATCAACATTACCGATCGTAAGGAGATACAACAAAAACTCATCGAAAGTGAAAACCGGCTGAGAAGCCTGCTTGATTCTCAGACTAATTATGTTATCAGAACCGACTTACAAGGAAGGCACAACTTCTGGAATAAAAAGTTTGAACAGGATTTTGGATATCTCTATTCATCTAAAGGAATGGAGATATCCGATTCATTAACTTCTGTGTGCACTTATGACAGAATAAAAGTAATTAGAACGGTCAAAAAATGCCTCCAGGAACCGGGTAAGGTTTTCCAAGTGGAGCTGGACAAACCAACAAAAACTGGAAAAATCCTGGCTACTCTTTGGGATTTTGTCTGTCTGAAGGACAAAGGAGGAATCCCAAAAGAAATGCAATGTGTCGGTATCGATATCACTGAAAGAAAGCTTATCGAAAAAAAGCTGAAAGAAAGTGAGTTACGATTTAGACAAATTGCTGAGCACAGTGGATCTGTAATCTGGGAGGTGGATAGAACGGGACTTTACACCTACATTAATTCTGTATCCAAACAGATATTTGGCTATGATCCCGAAGAAATCATCGGTAAAAAATACTTTTATGATCTGTTTCCAAAACATCAAAAGCAAAAATACAAGGCTCTTAATTTCGAACTTTTAGAAAAGGGAAACCAACTTCTGGAAGGAGAAAATGCTATTCAAAGAAAGGATGGAAAAGTCATCTGGGTTACCAGTTTTGGAACTGCCCTCAAGAATGAATCAGGGAAGATTGTTGGATTTCGAGGAGCAAACAACGATGTGACGGCAAGAAAAACTGCAGAAGAAGAACTTAGAAAATTTCAAATCATTTCCGATCAGGCATTCTTTGGCACAGTAATCATTGAACCAGAAACCAAAATAATCACCTATTGCAATGCGTCCTTTGCCAAAATGCATGGCTACGAGGCAGATGAGTTAATTGGAAAAACTATCTATTCCCTTCATTCAGCTGATCAATTGGAGGATTATAAGACTAAGGTTTTTCCTGAATTTGAAAAATATGGTGAATATCACCTAAAAGAATTTGGTCGAAAACGAAAGGATGGATCCACTTTTATCGGACTTGCCACCACCAAATTATTTTCTAATGAGGAAGGTTCACCTTTGTTTATTGCCTCAACAGTAATTGATATTTCTGAACAAAAGAAACAAGAAGAGAGGATAAAGGATCAAAACATCAGATTAAAAGCAATAATTGAAGCTATTCCTGATATTTTATTTATAGTGGACAAGGCAGGAAATTACCTTGAATACTACAGTTCTGGCTTGAGTAACGCCATTGGAGAATTTAACTATTTGGTAGGAAAAAGAATAGCAGATGTATTTCAACCTGAAGATGCTGCTTTACATCTGGAAAAAATAAAGAACGCCATTGAACTTCAGCGGATAGAAACCTATGAATATCGAGGAATTACCGGAAATGAGAATAGATATTTTGAATCAAGAATTGTTCCGATGACTCAGGACAAGGCTTTGAGGTTTGTCAGAGAAATCACCGATCGAAAGAAAAGTGAACTGGAAATTAAAAAACTAACCATTGCCATCGAACAAAGCCCGGTATCAATTATCATCACTGATTTGGAGGGGAAACTGGAATACATGAGCCCAGCCTTTTTGAAAATGACAGGTTACTCCTATGATGAACTTCACGGCAAACCCATCAGCATGATCAAATCCGGGCTTACAGAGGGAAAAACCTACGAGAACCTTTGGCATACTATTTCTAAAGGTAAAACCTGGCATAATGAATGGAGAAACAGAAAAAAGACCGGAGAACTTTTCTGGGAAAGTATTTCCATCACTCCAATTCAAAATGAAACTAACCGAATTACTAATTTTCTAGCGGTCAAACAGGACATTACTGAACGAAAGCGATTCGAAGAAGAAATCATAGAGCTCAATCAAACTCTCGAAAAAAAGATTCAGGAGCGCACCAGACAATTGGAGAGATCCAATAAAGAACTGGAACATTCGAGAATAGAAGCAGATGCTGCCAATCAGGCAAAAAGTGGATTTCTGTCCAAAATGAGTCATGAACTTCGCACACCGATGAATTCAATTTTGGGTTTTGCGCAACTATTAGAACAAACTGAGCTAGATCCTTCCCAAAAAAAGAAGCTTGACTTCATCTTAAAAAGCGGAAATCATCTGCTTCAATTAATTAACGAAGTGCTTAATCTAGCAAAAATAGAAGCTGGTGAAGTGGATATCAATCTTGAACCAGTTGAGCTACACGATGTCATTGAAGAGGTGTCAGAATCATTTATGCCTTTTGCATTCACCCAGGATGTCTCTGTAAAGTATCCAAAAGATAGACAAAACAAAATCTATGTAATGGCAGATTTGCTGCTACTCAAACAAATCCTGATCAACCTGCTTAACAATGCTATCAAATACAACTACAAAAAAGGAAATGTGATCATCTATACCGAACTAGTTTCTTTGGAAAATAGCTTGGTAAAAAAAATCAGAATCAACATTCAGGATTCCGGAATAGGGATTTCAAAAGAAAATATTAATTTACTGTTCAAGCCTTTCGAACGTGTCGGTCATGAGTCCTCACTTATTGAGGGAACTGGACTAGGCCTTTCAGTGGCAGAAAAACTAATAAAATTAATGGGGGGAGAAATCGGGGTAAACAGCAAACCCGGAACTGGAAGTACTTTTTGGATAGAACTCCCACTAGTTGAAGGTACATTCGAAAAAATAGAAGAGCGAGAGCGGGACCAAGTTCTGATAAAGTCACCTGAAGAGGATTCCTGCGATGGAATTTTGCTTTTA
Source organism: Algoriphagus sp. (assembly GCA_044373795.1). Classification (GTDB taxonomy): domain Bacteria; phylum Bacteroidota; class Bacteroidia; order Cytophagales; family Cyclobacteriaceae; genus Algoriphagus. The sequence continues at coordinate 6,907 of JBILPR010000031.1, forward strand.
GTGGAAGATAATTTAACCAATATTGAGCTGATCAAAGAATTACTTCGAATAACCAAGCCTGGTTGCCAACTGGTGAGTACTACGTATGGGAATGAGACTTTGTCTTTAGCAAAGAAGTTCAAGCCATCAGTTATTTTTCTGGATCTCAACTTGCCTGACACGCACGGTTCTAAAGTTTTGGAAGATCTTAAAACTGATCAAGAGACAAAAATCATACCTGTGATCATAGTAACTGCTGATGCCACCGTCACGCAAAAGGAGGAATTGAGTACAAAAGGAGCGGAACAATTCATTACAAAACCAATAAGCGTGGGCCGAATTATCAGAATTTTTGATCAATACCTAAAGCCCAAAACCCATGATTGAAAAAACTCAAATTAGACAATCTATCTTAAAATCAATGATTTATGTCGTTGATGATCATTTGCAAAATGTCATTCTCCTGGAGAACATATTAAGAACTGCAGGATTTGAAAATATATGGTCAACTACTGACGAGAGAGACCTTATTAAAAAGCTTGAAATTGAAAAACCTGACATTTTACTTTTGGATTTGATGATGCCATATATTTCCGGATATGAAATCCTGGAAAAAATCAAACAGGATGGGGAAAATTTTATGCCCATTCTTGTTCTGACAGCTGATACCAATAGCAAAAGCAAAGAAAGGGCATTAAAGCTTGGGGCAAGTGATTTTTTGACTAAGCCTTTCGATTTCAGTGAAGTCATTCTTAGAATTCAAAACCTACTTACTACTAAATTTTTAATGGACAAGCTTCTAAATCAAAATGTGATTTTAGAAGAAAAAGTAAAAATCAAAACTGAAAGTTTACAATTGGCAAAAGAGGAGGCAGAGAAAAATGAACAGAAATTCCGCCTTCTATTTGAAGCAAATATGGATGATATCAATCTCTTTTACCTTGACAAAAATGGTCCATCCAATTTCTTTGAGTCCAATGCAGCAAGTGAAACAATCCTTGGGTACACAAAAGAAGAATTATTAAATCTGAGTGTAAAGGATATAGATACTCAAATGAGTGATTCCTATTACGAGGAAAAACGCAAAATATTGGTGAAAAACGGGTCTGCATCATTCGAAACCACCATCAGAAGAAAAGGGGGAGAAATCAGAAATGTGGAAGTACGGGCGAACCTCATTGAACTAGATGGTAAGCCTGTGGTCTTGAATATTTATAGAGACATTACGGACCGGATCCGGTATTTAGAAGCCTTGGTAAGTCAAAATAAAACTTTAAGAGAAATTGCTTGGATTCAATCTCACGTGGTGAGAGCACCTTTGGCCCGACTTATGGCAATCATTCATCTCCTTCAGGATATTGACAATAGTTTACAAAAAGATCCCGAGTTAGAAAATTTTCTGAATATGATTATTGATTCTGCTTTCGAATTGGATAGAATTATTCGTGATATTTCTCAAAAAACCGAAACTACCAAAATCGAAGCGGGAACATTTGAGAATACGGACCAAAGCTTTGAATTTTGAACAATTAATCATCGATAAAAATCCTAAATGCTTGGCCATCCATAAATAAAATGAAAACTGATTTTTGAAACAAACAAGATGAGGATCAGGTAGACGAATGGAGATTCTATCGAGATTATATTCTCCGACAAAGAAGAAATTCAACTTGTATTTAAAAAAACCTCAAGAGATTCCATTTTAATATTTTCTCAGCCAACTTAAACTATACTACTGAGTTGGCTGAGAAAAATAAACTTACTACTAATTAAGTACATCCGAAATCGTGCCACCAGTTTTTTTAAACGCTTGAAAACCCAAAGGGACATCTGCTTTTGGGATTCTTCACTCTTCTGTCACTTGTGCTGATCTTCTCGAAGTAACTGTCTTTATACAAGTCACTTCTTAAAAATTCTCCTCCTGGTAGAAAAGCGCACAGACAGACTACTTATTATTTAAAACTATCTACACTTTTTGAAGAAGCTATTTTTTTTTCTAAGCCACAATTTTAATGAACGTTGCCCATCATCTTTTTAATCATCGGGCTGAGCACGAAAAGTAAAGCTGCTGACCCGACAACCGTATAAACGATCATCAGGAATTGATCGGGCATTGCTGCCAATCCTTCTTCTGTTCCCCCACTCGCCTCACCGGCAATCAAACCTGCAAATAGGTTGCCGAGCGCGATGGACATAAACCAGATTCCCATCATTTGACCCGCATAGGCTCTTGGTGCCAGTTTGGTCACTAAGCTCAACCCTACTGGCGAAAGGCTCAATTCACCAAATGTGTGAATCATAAATGTCATGATCAACCAGGTTGGTGCAGCAAGTTCCCCTGAAGCAGCAATTTTGGTTGCGAAATACATGACAAAAAAACCAACTCCTAGCAACAACAAACCAAAAGTAAATTTCAGTGGTGAACTTGGTTCGAGATGTCTTCTACCTAGCCAAACCCAAAGTGCACCGAAAAATGGAGCAAAAATGATAACGAATAGCGAATTTATAGATTGGAAATAGCTTGTTGGAATCTCCCATCCTAAAATAGTTCGATCCATAAATCGCTCGGCAAATAGATTCAAGGTTGAACCAGCTTGTTCGAAGCCCGACCAAAACATGGCTGAAAACAAGAACAAGATTGCGATTACGCCTACTTTATTTTTGTCCGCTTTAGTTAATCCTCCAAAGGCAATCACATAGCCCAAATACCCAAAAGCCACTAACGCGATAACTGTTCCTGAAGCACTGGCTATCGCTGAAGCATTAACAGGAATCACTCCCATCAGCAAAATACCAACTATTGCGACAAGTATAATCACGACAACTGAAACGATAGACTTAAGCTTCTTTTGGCTTTTCTGCTCTGCATCAGTAGTAATCAAAGGAGGCTCGCCATATCCATCCAAGACAGCACCTGAAAGTTTGTATTGGATCAAACCAAAAACCATTCCCAGTCCGGCTAATCCAAACCCTAGGTGCATATCATAAGTTGCCATGGTGCCGCAAGCCAATGGAGCGATAAAACCTCCAATGTTGATGCCCATGTAGAAAATAGAGAATCCTGCATCTCTTTTGGAGCTTCCGTCTGGGTAGAGCTGGCCCACAATCGAGCTGATATTCGGCTTTAGCAAGCCAGTTCCTACAACTATTAAAATGAGTCCCAGAAAAAAAGATGCGGTATCTATCGGGGTTAATTCAACTTTCTCTCCGGTAGAGCCATTTAACAAAGCCACAATCCCAGGCATCGCCATCATGAAGTGACCAAGCGCAATGATTATCCCTCCGTACCAGACTGATTTTTTGAGTCCAAAAAGCCGATCAGCCAACCAACCGCCAGGAAGTGCTAGCAAATAAACTCCCATTGTATAAAGCCCGTAAATCGCTCCGGCAGTTTTGTCATCAAATCCCAAACCACCATCTATTATTGCTTTTGTCATGAAGAGAATGAGGAGTGCTCTCATTCCGTAATAACTAAATCGTTCCCACATTTCTGTGAAAAAGAGAGTCATCAAACCTTTCGGGTGACCAAAAATTGTAGGCCCTTCAAATTCAGGTGTAAGTTGTTTTTCCAAGGATTTTATTATTTGGGTGAATTCATTTTTACAATGATACATGTTTTTACCACTTTTTTCCAAAGTTCATCACAGTGTAAATATGACCGGTTTCCAAATTATACTCTCAATTACCTATTCATTCTTGTGAATTATTAAGGTTAAAAAATACTGAAACGAATAAAATTTGGATTTTATTTCGTAATCGATTGTAAAGCCAAATAATGAGGTTTTTGCAGTTTTAATTTTAACACTTTTCATTAATTTTGAGTAGACAATTTTCAGTTTGTAAACCCAAATTATATGCAGGACTTAGTTCTGGATTCCCGAATCTCCTCTACTGCTTTTCTTGATTTTCAAACCAAGGGAAGTGAGTTCTACAACCTATCCGTTGCGGAATTGATTGAGCAAGCCTTAGCCCGAAAAGAAGGCTCTCTGACTTCCACCGGTGCTTTTATGGCTGATACTGGCAAGTTCACCGGAAGATCCCCATTGGATCGTTTTATTGTGTTGGACGACAAAACACGTGATTCAGTATGGTGGGGTGATATCAACATCCCTTTTGATTCCGGTAAATTCGAAGGGTTACTTTCCAAGATGAAAACATACCTGAGCGGAAAAGATCTTTTTGTCAGAGATGCATTTGCCGGAGCAGATCCAACCTACCGGATGAATATCCGGGTGATCAACACTTTGGCTTGGCACAACCTTTTTTGTCAAAACATGTTCCTCAGACCAACTGATTCAGATCTGGAAAATTTCCAGCATGATTTCACCATCATCTGTGCTCCGGAATTTCACGCTGATCCTGAAAAAGACGGTACAAAAAACCCAAATTTTGCAATTCTTGATCTCTCTCGAAGAATCATCCTGATCGGCGGTACCGGATATGCGGGCGAAATGAAGAAAGGTATTTTTTCAGTCCTGAACTTCCTCCTTCCTACCGAGCGAAATGTACTTTCCATGCATTGCTCCGCAAACATTGGAAAAGAGGGAGATACGGCTATTTTCTTTGGATTATCTGGCACTGGAAAGACAACCCTTTCTGCAGACCCTAATAGATTTTTAATTGGGGATGATGAACATGGCTGGGCTGAAGAGAGTGTATTCAATTTTGAAGGAGGTTGCTATGCGAAAGTCATAAACTTAAGCCGAACGAATGAACCTGAAATCTGGGATGCAATTCGATTCGGGGCAATTGTAGAAAATACCCGTTTCAAGCCAGGAACCCGGGAAGTTGATTATTCCAATAAATCGGTCACCGAAAACACACGCACAGCTTATCCCATTGACCATATTCCAAATTCAGTTGAGCCTTCAATTGGAGGAATTCCTAAAAACATTTATTTCCTCACTGCAGATGCTTTTGGAGTGATCCCTCCTATTTCCAGGTTAAACAAAAGTCAGGCGATGTACCATTTTATTTCTGGCTATACAGCAAAAGTTGCAGGAACAGAAATGGGCGTCACAGAACCTAAATTAACCTTTTCAGCTTGTTTTGGCGCAGCTTTCTTCCCTCTCCATCCAGCCAAATACGCAACGCTTTTGGGTGAAAAAATGGAAAAGAATGAGGTAAAAGTCTGGCTGATCAATACAGGTTGGACGGGCGGTCCTTATGGAACTGGTGCTAGGGTGAAACTTTTTTACACAAGAGCGATGATCACAGCTGCACTGGAAGGAAGTCTGGATGCCGTTGATTTCCACAAGCATCCAATATTTGGTTTTGACGTTCCCCAGTCTTGTCCAAATGTACCCTCGACAATTCTCAATCCCAGAAATACCTGGAGTAATCCGGAAGCCTATGATTTGCAGGCAAAAGAACTTGCCGTTGCATTTCACAAGAATTTTGAAAGGTTCAAAGAGTACGCTTCCGAGGATATTTTAAAAGGTTCACCGACTATTTAATAAAGGAAGGAGTGTTATTTCACTCCTTTTTTATTAATCCTAAAAAATATCCAAGTCAAACCCTAATTTTGTCATTCTATTTCCATGTATGTCAAATAAACAGAGAAGTAGAACATGAAACCTTAATTTTAAACGAATGAAAACAGCAGAAATTATCACCGCAAAAGGAACAATGAAAGTGGAGTTTTACGAAAAAGATGCTCCAAACACTGTTCAGAATTTTGTGGATTTGGCCAATAAAGGCTTTTACGACGGGCTTACTTTTCACCGTGTGATTCCAAATTTTGTAATTCAGGGAGGTTGTCCGGTTGGAAACGGATCTGGCGGACCAGGTTATAAAATCAAATGCGAACTGGACGGTGAAAATCAATACCATGATCGAGGAGTACTTTCAATGGCTCACGCCGGAAGGAATACTGGAGGATCTCAGTTTTTCATTTGCCATAGCCGTGATAATACCGCTCATCTGGACAAAAACCACACTTGCTTTGGCAAAGTGGTAGAAGGTCTCGATGTAATCGACGCTATCAAACCTGGCGACAAAATCGAAAAAATCGTAATAAGCGAATCATAAAAAAATCCCCTCATTGGAGGGGATTTTTTTATGATTTTATTCGTCCAGTTCCTTTAGAATCTTAACAAGTTCTGCGTGAATTTTTGGCGCAGTTTCCGGGCCCAATGAATTGATTTCTCCATATGGCCGATTTTTATAATCGTAAGTAAAGGGAGGTTCCACGTCCCATTGACTTTTAGGGACAATGTACCCGATCATATCGTTAGACAGCCCACCAAAAAACTTAAACTTCCCAGGAATAAAGGTTTGTAAAGCGGGTACCTCGACGGGATCTATACCAAAATCTGCACCTACAGGAGATTCTATCCCACCATGTAGGATTTCAGGATACAATTCCCCTGGGACATGAACAAAAGTAGCCGAGCCCAAAGTCCAGGCGGACACCTCTGAGCGAATATGCTTCCAAGAAGTAAAACCTCTATCGAAAATCCCGAGAAATGCAGCAAGATGGAATAAAGTATTGTCCATTTTCAATTCTATGGATTTTGCCCGAACGGACAAATTGGGTTTATTTTCAATCTTCCAAACAGTATCTCTTAACGTTTCCAATGTTATTTTAGCCAGAGCTTTTCCTTGGGCCCTCATCTTTTCCGGACTTTGCTTTTCAAGCAATTGGCCAGAAAATGGGTCAGCTACCGCCATATCCGGATGAGTAGTCATCAAACCTCCGATTGCACCATTAAGAAATATAGCTACTCCTCCTACTCCTTCAGTAAAAAGTGTATCTCCTTCTGAAATCCCACTTTCGACCATATTTCTCCAAGGATCCGGGAAATCAGAACTGATTTGAATATTATCAGACCAAAGTGTTTCCGGATGATTTCCCCAATTCATTAAGGTTCCGAGTGTTTTGCCGTTTTCAGCGTCTAAGACTTGCATCAAATTCAATGAGGCATCAAAGACCATGGGTTTCCGGGTATCGCCAACGAGAGGCTTTAGCTTTTCTTTCTCTACTGCATACCGAAATACTGCAGGACGCAGTGCCATCGAAGCTTCAGCAACTGCTTCTCGAATACCTAGTTGGACTTGGCTCAGATACGCCGGATCCACGCCTGAATTGTAATCTGAAGATCCCCATTGCCCTATCAAATCCGGAGAAGAATGAACATGCGTACTCGCAATAATCACGTAGTCTAATTCCGGATTAGTTTCCAAAATCAATTTTCGAGTAGTTATCACTTCATCATTCCCAAAGCCAACCATATCTATCACGCAAAGAGCAATTTTCACATCTCCTGCATCTAAAACCATTGCTCTGGCCCATAGCGGATCCAACACACTCTGGGCGGGTCTGGAATTATGAAAGCCTGCAAGCCAAATGGCATCAAACTTACCGTCACCGTTCGCATCTTCAAACGTATCTCCATCCTCCTGCTTATATCTGGAATCGACGTTTACATCAGTCCAGGTTTCAAAGTTCTTCGGGGTGATGTCAACTTTGGCAAATCCAGCCAACACCTCATTCTGCGATGATTTCAAATCAATATCTACTGTATAGTCTTGATAGCGATCTCGAAATTGATACAGGGAAAAAAGCCAAATACCCAAAAATGACACTCCTAAAAAAATCAGGAATCCAAAGAGAAATTTCTTCATAATTAAGGTCGTTTGGGTGTTTTTAAATTTTAATTAAAATATTGAATTTCTTCCAAAACAGCTAATCGCCACCTTCATTTTTGAAAAAGCAAGTTTGGAACGGATATTGGAAAGAATTATGAACAAACTAAATTTCGATGAAATCCCAAAATTTAATTCTCGTGTTTACATTTTTTATCACTTCACTGTCACCCCTGATGGCACAGCGATACGGCACAGCCATGGGATTGAGATTTGGAAATAATAGCTTCGGAAGGACAGTTGGAATCACGGCCCAGCAAAGAATTACTGAGCGATTGACCCTTGAAGGAATCCTTCAATCTGATTTCAGTAGAAACTCAAATCTAAGTCTGTTACTAGAAAAGCATCATCCTGTTATTTCAAAGAGATTCAATTATTACTACGGTGCGGGAATTTCTTTTGGAAAAGAAGAAAGCTTAATCAAAGTAGAAGACAGCAAGCAAATCATCCAAACCTATGGAAATGCTACTACAGGAATTGACTTGATTACAGGGTTTGAGATGACTTTATTGAATACAGTGCTTTCGCTGGACTACAAGCCAAACATAAATATTGCAGGAAGGGAAGATTTTTACAGAGGGCAGATTGGGATTTCTGCCAGAATGGTATTGGTGAAAAGCAAAGAGCAAAAGAAAAGGCAGCGCCAGCGGGAGAAGGCCAAAAATTCCAAACAAAAAAATTCTATTCCTTCCGGGATTGGCTCTATTTTCAAAAAGCGATAACTTTAAAATGGCTACTAAAGAGTTTTTTGATACGCTTTCTCGTGCAAGTCAGCGTTTTTGACGACGGACTTGTACCACTTCAGCTTGAGTAATTGCTTCTCATCATTCGATAAATAAAAATCCGGATGTTGATATTTCTCCACCTTTTGGATCAGTTCAAATAACAGGATTGAAGCTGCAACGGAGATATTAAAGCTTTCCGTGAAACCCAGCATTGGAATATGAACTAACCCGTCGCAATTTGATTTTACCTCATCGCTGATTCCATCATGCTCATTTCCAAAAACCAAGGCCAGCTTCTCGCTTGGTTCTAAATCATAAATGGAAATTGATTGTGGTGTGGGACTGGTTCCGTAGATTTTATAGCCTTTTTGCCTTAAAGTCTGAAAGCAAGACTGAACAGAACTACCTTCCTCTCGGAAGTATCTGTGCAGATCAACCCATTGTGAAGCGCCGCGCGTGACGTATGGATTGACTTTATATGACTTGATTTTCTCAATCACATGAATGTCCTGAATTCCAAAACAATCGCACGTTCTCAGGACTGCACTGGCATTATGAGGTTTAAAAATATCTTCTAAAATCACCGTAATGAAGCGGGTACGCTCAGCCAAAACCCGCTCCATAACTGTTTTCTTGTGTTCTGTAATGAATTGACCTAAATAATCCAGCAGGCCTTGATCGTATTCAGTTTCTCCTTCACTCATTCTTTTGACCAATTTTTAGAACAATCCTAATTGTTCTTCATCTTCTTTTTTAACAGAAAGGTCAAGAGTGGTTCCTAATTCCAATGCATCATCCGCATCAGTTTCAGAGGGACCTTCGGAGTCTTCGGATTGTTCCGGCTCAGCAGTTTTTTTGGATTGAATCATAACCAAATCCTTAACCGGGAAAGTACTAAGCTTATTGCCTATGGCCTTCCATCCTTTGACATCAATCAGCATGTCCAAATCGTATTCCATCACTTCTTCCTCTTTTCCTTTTACCAAGGTCACTGAAATCTGGGGTTGCTTCTCAGTAGAAACCAGCTTCAGATAGGATTGCTTATGATCTGTAATAAAGTGGAATTTCTTATTGATTGTGGTTGTCTCAATCTGGAATCGTTTCACAAAAAAGGACTTTGTACCCCCGTCGTAATAAACTACAGAAATCGTACTTTGAGGATTGAATTTTTCTATTAAAACAACTTCAGCAGCCTCAAATCGATTCGTAAGTTCAAAGGTTGTCAATTCATATTCTCCGCTTTTATAGCAAACTAAGATTCTGTCCTCACCCAGGAAATTGCCGATTAATCTGCCCCGCTGATCTGTGTTGAGTCTTCCAATGACAGCATCGTAATAAATATTCAAGCCTCCAAGAGTGGAAACTCCCTCCATTTTCAATTGGATTTTCCGCACAGGATAGCGGGTCAGTATATTTCCCTGGGCACTTCTTCCTTTGATCTCTATGGTTGCGAAATCAAAGTCAAAAACTTTAACTCTTGCTTTGGCACCCTGAGTAAGGAATACCGTAATAATCTCCGCTTCACCGTTTGGATTGGCTGTGAAATACATGACTTTGGATCCTTTGGTTCCTTTCGTCAGGTCATATTCTTTGTCACGAGTGATTCCCAAAACCTGGAAACGCTTCACCATGGCTTTTCCAGAGGCACCGTCCAGGTATATCAGATTGTAAACCATGCGTTCGTCTCCCTTACGGAAAACTCCCACATGAAGAATATCCTTACCCATGAAGACTTTTTCCGCAATCTTGGAAACCATGCAAACTCCATCCCGGCGGATCACAATAATATCGTCCAAATCGGAGCAATCACAAATAAATTCATCCTTCTTAAGACCAAAACCCACAAACCCGTCGGATCTGTTTATATAAAGTTTGGCATTGTTTGCAGCAACTGTTGTCGCCTCAATTGTATCAAAGGCACGAATTTCAGTCTTTCGCTCCCTACCTTTTCCGTATTTATCAAGGAGATTTTGATAATAATTGATTGCATATTCTGTCAAGTGCCGAAGATGATGATTGACTTCCTTCAGTTCTTCCTGAAGTCTTTTCATCAACTCATCCGCCTTGAATGTATCGAATTTTGAAATCCTCTTGATCTTGATTTCTGTCAACCTTAGCAAATCATCCTGGGTAATTTCACGATAGAAATCCGGCTTATACGGATCCAGTCCTTTATCAATTGCTACCAAAACTGCATCCCAGGTAATGCATTCCTCGATATCGCGATAGATTCGGTTTTCAATGAAGATTTTCTCCAAGGAGGAAAAAAGTAATTTCTCCATCAATTCACTTTTCCTGATCTCCAATTCCCGCTTCAGCAGCTCTTTGGTCTGCTTGGTATTGTATTCCAGAATATCATTGACAGTCAGGAAAACAGGTTTGTCCTCAATGATTACACAAGCATTAGGAGAAATAGAAATCTCGCAATCCGTAAATGCATAAAGGGCATCAATGGTCATATCCGGAGAAACTCCGGGAGCCAATTGAATTTGAATCTCAACGTCTTTGGCTGTATTATCAACCACTTTTTTGATCTTGATTTTGCCTTTTTCATTGGCTTTCAGGATCGAATCAATCAAAGAATTAGTAGTTGTACCGTAAGGTATCTCCTTAATTAAGAGAGTTTTACTATCTTCTTCTTCAATCTTGGCTCTCACTTTGACTCGACTACCTCGCAAACCTTCGTGGTATTCCGAAAAATCTGCGAAACCTCCGGTGATGAAGTCCGGAAGAATATTTGTCTTGTGTCCGTTCAGGATCGCAATCGAACCTTCGATCAGTTCCCGGAAGTTATGAGGAAGAATTTTGGTTGAAAGACCAACGGCAATACCTTCAACTCCCTGAGCCAAAAGCAAAGGGAATTTTACAGGTAAAGTCACCGGTTCTCGCTTTCTTCCATCGTAGGAAAGCTGCCATTCAGTTGTCTGGGCATTGAAAACAACTTCCAACGCAAATTTTGAAAGTCTTGCTTCAATGTAACGGGAAGCGGCAGCTCCATCACCGGTACGAACATCTCCCCAGTTACCCTGGGTTTCGATCAGTAATTCTTTTTGGCCAATATTGACAATCGCATCTCCTATCGAAGCGTCTCCATGCGGGTGATATTGCATAGATTGACCGATGATGTTTGCGACTTTATTGAATCGGCCATCATCCATTTCCTTCATGGCATGAAGGATTCGACGCTGTACCGGCTTCAGTCCATCCTCAATCGCAGGAACAGCCCGCTCCAAAATCACATAAGAAGCATAGTCGAGAAACCAGTCTTTGTACATGCCGGTGATCGGCACTGAGGTGTGCAGACTCTGGTCGCCGTCTGGTTTCAAATTCTTTTCTTCACTCATTTAATAAGTTCTTTTATACAATCGTGAGTTCGAGTGAACCTGATATTTATTTTCTATAATCTGTCGGAATTAAGCTGCTTCCGTCTTTTCCTCAACGATCGCTTCGGCAGGATTATCCAAAGCCAGATCTTTTTCAATCTTGAGATTATCGATGATGAAATTCTGACGATCCGGAGTATTTTTCCCCATGTAGAAAGTTAGCAGATCAGAGATCTTCGTCTCCTTGTTCAGAATAATCGGTTCCAATCTGATGTCTTCTCCGATGAAAGTTCCAAACTCATCCGGAGAAATCTCACCCAAACCCTTGAATCGGGTGATTTCCGGCTTTGATCCCAGCTTATGAATTGCTCTTTGTCGCTCCTCGTCTGAGTAGCAATAGATCGTCTCTTTCTTATTTCGCACCCGGAAAAGCGGGGTATCAAGAATGTATAGATGACCGTTTTTCACCAGATCAGGGAAAAATTGAAGGAAATAGGTCATGATCAAAAGACGGATGTGCATCCCATCGACATCCGCATCGGTCGCAATCACAATCTTCCGATATCGCAGATTTTCGATCCCATCCTCTATATTCAAAGCGTGCTGAAGAAGGTTGAATTCCTCGTTTTCATACACGACTTTCTTGGTCATGCCGAAGCAGTTCAAAGGCTTTCCACGAAGTGAGAAAACCGCCTGAGTCTGTACATCTCTGGATTTTGTAATAGAACCGGAGGCAGAATCACCCTCCGTGAGGAAAAGCATTGTGTTGTTTTTGGCTTCTTCATTTGCCTTGGAATCATCGTAATGAACCCGACAATCTCTCAGTTTTTTATTGTGAAGATTCGCTTTTTTGGCCCGATCGTTCGCAAGTTTCTTGATACCGGAAATTTCCTTTCGCTCACGCTCAGATTGCAAAATCCGCTTGAGCAATGCATCTGCAGTTGCAGGATTCTTGTGCAGATAATTATCAAGCTCAGTTTTAATGAAGTCATTGACAAAAGTTCTTAACGTTGGGCCATCAGGACCTATGGACTGAGAACCAAGTTTTGTCTTTGTTTGAGATTCAAAAACTGGTTCCTGAACTCGCACCGCAATCGCCGCTACGACGCTTTGTCTGATGTCAGAAGCGTCAAAATCTTTTTTGTAAAACTCCCGGATGGTCTTCACAATCGCCTCTCGAAAAGCCGCAAGGTGAGTTCCTCCTTGAGTCGTGTATTGACCATTTACGAAAGAATAATACTCTTCACCATATTGACCGGTATGGGTAATCGCACACTCAATATCAGTTCCTTTGATATGAATGATCGGATATCGGGCACTTTCATCATCAACTTTATTTGAAAGTAAGTCATAGAGTCCCCTTTCGGAGAAATATTTCTTCCCGTTGTAATTGATCGTAAGTCCTGAATTCAGATAAGCGTAATTCCAAATCTGATTCTCGAGGTATTCAGGGATAAAATGGTAGTTTTTGAAAATCCCGGAATCGGGAGAAAACACCACTTTGGTCCCATTCCGGTCGTTGGATTTCTCAATGGCTTTTTCAGAGACCAAAATCCCCTTTTCAAATTCGGCAACTTTTGTTTCTCCTTCACGAAAGGCTTGAACTCTGAAAAAATCCGATAGTGCATTTACGGCTTTCGTACCTACTCCATTCAACCCTACCGATTTCTGAAACGCTCCGGAATCGTATTTTCCACCTGTATTAATTTTGGAAACACAATCGATCACTTTTCCCAAAGGAATTCCCCGTCCATAATCCCGGACTTCGACTTTATGCTCGGTTATTTTGACATCGATCGTCCTTCCGTATCCCATCATATGCTCATCGATGGAGTTGTCAAGGATTTCTTTTACCATCACATAGATTCCATCATCGTGGGCACTACCATCACCCAGCTTCCCGATGTACATCCCGGGACGAAGCCGAATATGCTCTCGCCAGTCAAGGGATCTGATACTGTCTTCCGTATATTTTACTTCTTCAGCCATGTTTTTTGAATCTCAATACTTCAGGATTTGCTCTGAACCTGTTTGAATTTACCCATCAATATCAAAAATAATCCTACAATCCAGACCAGAAAAAGGACTGGAATCATATAGAAGAAAATGTTGAATTCACTCGATGCTATCTCGCTCTGTCTATTGATTGAGTGGGTATAAAAAACCATTATTCCCAAACTCATATTCAAAATCGCACCGAATGAATAAAACCAACCCAGAAAGTAATCTCTGTATGAATCTCCTACAGGAAAAATTCTCCTGAGTCCTGTGTGACTTTTGGTCTCCAAAAGCTTGGGTGGTAAAAGAACCAACCCGTTACAAAGGACAAACATCGCAATCATGAGGTAAAAAAATGACCCTTTGGCAAGATCAGCAATTGAATTTCCTGCCTCATCCATCTGATACGAAACACTCTCAGGAAGAGCAGAATAGAAGTAAAGGAGGGCAAAAACGAATAATAAGACACTAACGAAATAGATGGCTTTTCCGAACCGATAATACATAAATGAAGGGGAATTGGATGCGCTAATATAAAGGATTTGATAAACAGATTGGACCCGTCCGATGTTCCTTTAATCATTATCTTTGACAACTTGTTTCAGGGCATCACCCAAATAAATGATGCTCAGTGCACAAGACTTTGAATCCTACCAACTCATGCAAAAAATATTAAAGCTATTAATCCCGATTTTCTTTGTCGCGCTTTTTTCCTGTAGCGCAAAATTGGACACCGGAAAAATAAACATGGAAAACTGGAAAGCTGATCGATACGGTTGCAAAGGACTGAGGATTCAGGATTTGGTTGAAATCCAGAAAATTAAAAACACGTTCCTAGGCGCTGATAACCAAGCGATCATCAAAACTTTTGGTCGTCCTGACCGAGTTGAGTTAGTGGATAAAAGCCAGAGTTTTTTCTTCTATTTTCTGGAACCAAGCAATGGATGTGAGGGACTGGAAATAGAAAAAGAACCCCTCAGGGTTCTTTTTCGAATGAATGCCGTCAGTAAGGTTTCTGAGGTGACGATTACAAACCAGAACCCATAAAACAAAGAGCTGCTGCACCAAGCGTCCCTGCGTTATTTTCCAGAGTGGCCTTCTTCAATTTCAAATCCTTGACATAATAAGAAGTCAGATATTGGCGGATGGTGTGGTCCATGGAGGGCATCATAAATTCAAGTCCTGCGGAAATTCCTCCGCCGAAATATACGTCTGTCACATCCAAAATTCGAATAGTAGATACTATAGCCTCCCCCATTATAATTCCAACTTCTTCAAAAACCATCAAGGAAACCTCGTTTCCGGCTTTTGCAGTATCAACCAATAAGTGGGTACCAAGTTCTGCTCCTGTCAGGATTCCTGCTTTCTCAGGATATGCTGCAATCATCCGCTCCATAATCCTCAAAATACCCGCTCTTCCTATTAAAGATTCCAATCCGGAGTTTCCGCGAGCGAGCATATGACCCATTTCCAGTGCATTGCCTCTGGAACCTTTGAAAACTGTTCCATCCAAAACTAAAGCGCTTCCAATTCCTGTTCCCATCGTGATGAAAAGGAAGTTATCGGAAGGATTATCTTTCCCAAAATAGAACTCGCCAATTGCCGCCGCTGCAGCGTCATTTTCTAATGAAAATTCGTGATCAGGATACTTTGCTTCCAATCCTGCTTTGAGATTGAATCCATTCAACGCAGGAATTGCGGGTATTTCCAGCGGTGTAGTTCTGTCTTTGGAAATCAATCCCGGCAAGCCTATTCCGACTTTGCCAACCTTCGGAAATTTCTCAAGGTATTTGCCAAGGCCATTAATAAAACAAGGGCCAAAGCCTTCAAGATGATCTCTATAGGGAGTTGTATCCTCTTTTTCAAATTCTAAAATAGTGCCCGCTCTGTCGACGAGGCCAATCTTAAGGTGAGTTCCACCCACATCCACTCCTAAAAAGTGTGAGTCCTGATCCTGCATATAGTTGCCCATAGGTTTGAATTTCAAAAAAGCAAAAGAATTGGTTTACTTCCTAAAATCCTTACCAATCTGCAGGAAAATTTTGAAAACAGCAGGACAAACGAGTGTGTTTTTCAGGGTTAGCTCCAAAATCCCATGCATTTTCTTCCGATTCGTGTGCGGGTATTCCCGGCAAGCTTTGGGGCGATCTTCGTAAACAAGGCATTTATTATCATCGCCGAGAAAAACACAGGGAGCTGAGTTCAATACATAATCCCCTTCCTCATCGCGATGCAAGTATGAATCAATAAAACCGCTTGATTTCATCTTGAAGACCTTTGCCAATCGGTCAATATCCGTCTGTAAAAAAATCGGACTCGTAGTCTTACAGCAGTTGGCACAATCCAGACAATCGAGTTCTTCAAATACTTCACCATGAAGTTCTTCAAACTTATGATCCAGCTCCTTCGGCTTGATTTTCTTAAGTCTGCTTTTTAATTTCTGATTTGATGGATAATCAGATTTACTTTCTCTTCGGAAATTTTCAAGATCTAGTTCCAATTATGTGTAAGGATTTATGATTGGGTTAACACTTTTTAAAGAGAATTCTATTTCATAAAAGATCAATTTCCAGTGCATCAAAATTAACCCAAGCCCTCAAACTTTGAAAACGCATCCTTCTGAACTCCACCTTTATCACAATTCCTCTCAGCTCATCAGCAAGCAAACCCATCGCTTATGCAAAACCGATCGCAAGATTTGTAAATGAAATTGATGTGGTAAAAGAAACGATAACAACTACTCAAAGGATCATCCTGTTGCTCAAACTTAATCTCTGTGCAAAAGATCTTCTCAACTGAGGACATCCCAATTAATAAAGACTAATCTCACTAAATCATTGGGATGAGGATAGCTGGCCTCAAATTCTGGTCAGATACCCTACCGATCAAATCTCCAGTCGCCATCTTTCGAGACAAAGCCATTCTTTGCATTACATCGATGGATATTCTTAAGTTAATCCTCGCTCATCGAGATCCCATCCTCTTGTATTTGAATCATGCGGGCTTTGTACAATTGACCCACACATTGCTTGAAATGCTTCTTACTCATTCCTAACAAACGCTGGATTTCTTCCGGGGAAGATTTATCATGCAAAGGTAAAAAGCCTTTTTGTTCTAAAATGGAAAGGATCAGCTCGGATCCTTCATCGTATCTCACTCTCCCGGGAGCCAATAGCTGCAAATCTAACTTTCCATCCTCTCTTCTTTTCTTGACAAAAAGCTTTCGCTTCTCTCCTATTAAAAGTGGCTGAAAAACCTCATTTGCAAAAAGCAATCCTTCGTAGAGACCATCAATCAAGACTTTATAGCCCAAGTTTGTCTTTTCAAAAATCAACCCTTCTACTTCATCTCCGGGCTGAAGTGACTCTGGTGCAGGATCAATGAAATCCCGATATTTGGTCACTCCGATCAATCGGTCGGTTCGATAATCGACACAAACTTTGACCAGGTATTTATCTCCGACCACCATATTTTTACCCATTTCTGCTTTGGGTACAAATAGGTCTTTTGGCAATCCCCAATCCATAAAAGCTCCAAAGGAAGTCACTTCCTTAGCTTCCAGCACTGCAAATTCATCCAGCAATGCCAATGGTTTTTGAGTGACAGCAACAGGGCGATCTTCACTATCAGTATAAATAAAGACCTCAACGATATCTCCTTCTTTTTCCTCTCCGAGCAAATACCCTTTGGGTAACAGTAGTTCTTCTCCCGAGCTAAGCGCCAGGTAGGCTCCAAAATCAGTAAATCGGTTAATAGGCAGTTTACTAATCAGACCAAGTTCTTTCATATGCCAAAGGTAGGCATTAATCCTATTTTGCTCAGAAAGTTTTGCGACAAACAAAGTCTGTAAAGCAAGATTAAAAAATTGGAAAAGGGAACGGAGCGAAGTAGCTTTGAAGAATTCAAAACAAGGGAAAGACCTCTCCCAAACCCAAATTAACTCGTTTTTGATCTAATTTCATTTTATGAAAAACATCTCTGTAATAGGTTCCGGAACCATGGGAAATGGCATCGCGCATGTATTTGCACAGCATGGCTATGAAGTTTCCCTCATTGACATCAAGCAGGAATTCCTGGATAAAGCTTTGGTAGCAATCGGAAAAAATCTGGATCGACAGGTCAGCAAAGGAACTTTGAGTGAAGAGGATAAAAATGCGGCATTGGGAAAAATCAAAACCTTCACAGAACTGGAATCCGGTGTCAAAAATGCTGATTTAGTAGTGGAAGCAGCCACCGAAAATCTTTCCCTGAAACTTGATATTTTTCGCCAAATCGATCAATTCAGTCCTTCTGATACGATTTTGGCTTCTAATACTTCTTCCATTTCCATTACCAAAATTGCAGCCGTTACCAAACGACCAAGTCAGGTGATCGGAATGCACTTTATGAATCCTGTCCCTGTTATGAAACTGGTTGAAGTGATTCGCGGTTATGCGACTTCGGATGAAGTGACGAATCGAATCATGGAGCTTTCGAAGAAATTGTCGAAAGACCCAGTGGAAGTCAATGATTACCCCGGATTTGTGGCAAACAGAATCCTGATGCCGATGATCAATGAGGCTGTATATAGCTTGTATGAGGGAGTGGCGGGAGTTTATGAAATTGATACGGTGATGAAATTGGGAATGGCGCATCCTATGGGACCTCTTCAACTCGCTGACTTCATTGGTTTGGATGTTTGCCTATCCATTCTCCGTGTTCTTCAGGATGGATTCGGAAATCCAAAATATGCTCCCTGTCCTCTTTTGGTGAACAT
>JBILPR010000200.1:0-8035 GCA_044373795.1 Algoriphagus sp.
ACCTCAAACCAGCCTATAGTTACAGATTTCATGTTACCTGAGAGTCAATGAATAGTTATTTGGTTATTGAATGGATATTTAACATTCAACATCATTCATAATTCGGCTTTCGTTATTCGATGTTCGGCATTCGAAATTTTTAAGATCGAATGTCGAACACTGAATATTGAATGATAAAGTGGAATCGCCGAAACTATTACATTCTAATCAACTTAATCGGATAAGTCTTACTAGCATTCCACTGGCAGACATAAATATTTTCATCCTGATCGATGCAGACATCATGACAATGCTTGAAGATTGGTGCTGACTGCACCATCAATTGCAACTCACCATCACGGTATTCCGGCGCGGTTCCTCCGGGATTTGATACGACTTTATTGTCTTTGTCCAGAATGGTCACAAAACCGGAATTATCCATTTGCTCCAGGTATTTCAGTCGTGACCAACAAACTCCCGCATAGAGATTTTCTCCATGAATGACAGGTCGGCAAACAAAAGCTCCCGGAAGGAAAATGGTCTCGATGTAGTTACCGTCCATGGTAAAACGCTTGAAGGAATTATGCCCTCTTGAGGTGCAAAGCAAAGTTGGAGCTTTGCCTCCACGCTGATCGACGGCAATTCCATGAGCAGTTTTGAACTGTGCATCTCCATGTCCGTCTCCTCCGAATTTCCGGATAAACTTTCCATTCTTATCGTATTGCAGGAAAAACTGAGAGCCATATCCATCGGCAACATACAAATCGCCGTTTGGTCCAACAGCTGTCTCAGTTGGAGTATAGCGCATTTTATCCGTATATATCCCTTCCGTCACCGGAGGCATTATTTCGGCTACGATTACTCCATCAAGAGTCGTTTTTACGATTTTCCCTCCATTATCCACGATCCAGAGATATTCGGCATCGCCCTCATCTACCAGAGAAAGTCCGTGGGCGGATTTCAGTCCGAGTGTCCAAGTGGTCAAAAGCTTGCCAGATTGATCGTAGATGATCACGTTGTTTTTAATCTCGTCTGTAAGGAGAATCATCCTGCCTTTTCGGTCCATCACCATCTCGTGGCAGTTTACGACAGGAACTTTATCAGGATCAAGCATCCCCCATTTGGGATCTACACGGTACTGAAAATCTCCATGTCCGATCAGTTCGTCTGATTTTGGAGAGAAGGCAAAATTGGGTGAAACACTCATGGCTAGTCCTAGTAGGGAAGATTGTTTGATAAAATCTCGGCGGTTGTTTTTCATAATTTTTTGCTTGGTATTGAATTTACTAAATCCATCCGAAAAGAGAAGAAAATTCAGTAGTTTAGGTTGAACCTAAAATAGATCACTATGAAAAAACGACTCTATCTTTTTCTTTTTGCGCTGGCATTTTCCCTGCCGATCGGACTAACACAAGCTCAGGAAATTGCGCTGCAACTCTATTCCCTCAGAAATGAGATGAAAGAAGATCCCGTCAAATACCATAAAATGATTGCTGATTGGGGAATTTCGGCTCTCGAAGGCGGAGGCACTTATGGAATGTCTGATGTAGAATATGCCAAACTCCTCGCTGACAACAATCTCCGAGTAGTTGGGATCAGCGCTGACTACAACCAACTGACCAAGACTCTCCAGCCGATTATCGACGAGGCAAAAAAATACGGCGCTAAATACGCAACCTGCTACTGGATTCCCCACACAGAAGGAGCTATCTCGATGGACGAAATCAAAGTTGCCACGGCACTTTTCAATTCCGTAGGTGAGCAACTGCAAAAAAAAGGAATCACATTTACATACCACCCGCATGGATATGAGTTTGCAAAAGAAGGAAAAGGCGTCGTGATGGATTATATGCTGAAAAATGCAGAGCACTTCGCCTTCAACATGGACGTTTTCTGGGTGGCGATGGGAGGCGGAGATCCATTGAAGATCATGAAAAAATACAAAGGCAAATTCCCGCAACTTCACCTGAAAGACCGTAAAATCGGAACTCCGGGTTCACCTGACGGTCGGGGTGATGTGGAAACCAACGTAGTTCTGGGAACAGGTGATATCGACATCGACGGACTGATTAAACAAGCCAAAAAGCAGGGGACCAAATACTTGGTGATCGAAGATGAAAGTTCACGGTCAGTAGAGCAAATCCCGCAAAGTGTGGCTTTCATCAAAAGGAATCTGGAGAAGTAACCCTTTGAATTGATAATCGGGTGTGGCCAAAAGCTACACCCTTTTTTATTACTCAAATCGGATCGAGTCAGTCCTGCAGAACCTCAAATCAGAAACCCGGGCGGAGTAATTCCAAAATTAAAAGTTGCATTATATTAGCGGAACATCCTGACACCAACCTCAAAAACCCAACCTTAACCATGGCAGATACTATTTCGCCTATAATCAGGGCAAAGGAATTATTGAAAATTTACAATAGGGAAAATCTTGTGCTTGTAGACGCAAGCAACCACTCCAGAGAAGCTTATGAAAAGCAACATTTGGACAGGGCATTATTTGTCGATGTGAACACAGAACTGGCGGATATCAAAGAAGATTTGTCAAAAGGAGGGAGACATCCTTTGCCTGATCCCAAGGATTTTTCTGAAACCCTTTCAAAACTTGGAATCAACCCAGACAGTCACGTGGTCGTCTATGACGATAAGAACGGATCAAATGCAGCTGCGCGTTTTTGGTGGATGCTCAGATCAGTGGGACACAAAAAAGTACAGGTACTTGACGGCGGTTTTCAGGCAGCGGAGCTAGCGGGATTCCCGATTAATTCTGACCTCGTCATCCCTAAAAAAACCGGAAATTACGCTGCGAAAAAGTGGGAACTCCCTCTGGCAGACATGAATGAAGTGGAAAAAGTCTCACAAGACGAAAATCATTTGGTCATCGATGTGCGGGATGCAGCGCGCTACCTGGGAGAAAAGGAGCCGATCGATTTGATTGCTGGTCATATTCCCGGGGCCGTAAATGTCCCTTTAACCTCCAATCTGAATCTGAATGGATTATTTCTTTCCCCGCTTGAATTGAGAAAAAAGTATCGGGATCTCCTGGCCGAATTTGAAAATGAAGACATAATCGTGCACTGCGGCTCAGGGGTTTCTGCTTGCCATACCTTGCTGGCCATCGATCATGCAGGATTAGAAATCCCCAAACTCTATGTGGGTTCCTGGAGCGAATGGAGCAGAAATAACAAAGAGATCGCCACCACCAATCAATAAAAAAGCATCGCTAGTAGTTCCTTAGCTTTTGAGAAAAGTAACCACACGTCAAACAGCCCTCTTATGATCAGTCGAAAGGAATTTTTGAAGCGAATGGGGTCTTTGGCCGGCGTGGCTTTCATTCCTGATTTTGGCTTGGCCGGCTCCAAAAGACCTGTTTTAGTGGACGGATTATTTGATCTTCATTGTCATCCGGCAGCTTTTTTCAGGAAGGGAACAGAAACTTATACAGGAGACGAGGCCTTCCGGAAAAGCATTGAGTCAATGAACTCAACCCTTGTTCAAGGAGCATTTTTAAGTATTGTCTCCGATCTCCCTGTTTTGAAAATCAACGAAAGTGGGAAAATAAGCTCCAGGAAATTTAATACCGGTGAAGCCTGGGGAGAATATAAACACCAGCTTTCGATTCTGAAGGATTTGATTGGAAGCTCTGAAAGCAAAATCGCCGATACTCGTGAGGATTTGAAGGCCAGCGGAAAGGTGAAGCTTTTTTTATCCTGCGAAGGTGCTGATTTTATTGAAGGCCAAATCGACCGGGTCGATTTGGCCTATGAAGATGGCGTTCGGTCTATCCAACTCGTCCATTATGCGCCCAATAATATCGGGGATCTACAAACATCCGACCCTGTCAATTCCGGACTTTCTCCTTACGGAAAGCAAATTATCCAACGGATGAATGACATTGGAATGGTCATCGATTTGGCCCATGCCACCTTCAAAACCTGCCAGGATGTAGCCGAAATCACAAATGCGCCTATCATGGTCTCGCACAGCATGCTACAATCCGGGTCAGAAAGACCAGTTAGCGCCCGGGCAATCAGCGTGGATCACGCCAAACTAATCGCGCAAACAGGCGGTGTGATCGGAGCCTGGCCATCCGGATTTTCAAGCGATATGAAGGATTTCACAGAAAACACGTTGAGACTCATTGATGCAGTGGGGATTGATCATGTGGGTTTAGGCACCGATATGGATGCTAACTATTTGCCTGTGATCGCTGATTATCTTGACGTGGAGAAATGGACAGATACTCTTTCGGAAAAAGGTCTTTCCCGAAAGGAAATACAAAAATTGATAGGAGGAAATGCTACAAGAGTACTTGCTGAAGTATTGAAATGATCTTGGAATTTAATGTCTCAATCCCAAAATGGTAAAAGTAAACCTTGAACAGAAGCTCTCTCTTTTTTCAGATCATTGGAGCCCGAAAATTGTCGGGGAACTCAACGGTCAGCACGTCAAACTTGCCAAGTTGAAGGGGGAATTTGTCTGGCATAAGCATGACCACGAAGATGAGTTGTTTTTCGTCATCAAAGGAAGTTTCAAAATGGAATACCGAGACCGAACGGTGGTTGTGAATGAGAATGAATTTTTGATCGTACCAAAAGGTGTCGAACACCGACCTGTCGCGGATGAGGAAGTTTCAATCATGCTTTTTGAACCTGCCTCCACCCTCAATACCGGCGATGCCAAAAGCGAGTTGACGAAGCACGATTTGGATAGAATTTAAAATCCTTGTTGTAAAAACCTTTTTCAACTCCAATTTTAGTAAATTAAGTAAGGGAAGTATCCTGACCCAAAAATCTAAAATTCTGGAGAATGAAAGGTGACCAAAATGCGCTGATCAAAAACGATCAAAAGACTATGCGTGCTTGGGCCATGTACGATTGGGCAAATTCGGCTTATGCTCTGGTCATCGCTTCGGCGATTTTTCCGGCCTATTACAATTCAATTACCCGCACAAACGGAAGCAGCCGAATCAATGTCCTGGGACTTGAGATCGAAAATACCGCCGCCTATTCCATCAATCTGGGCATTGCTTTTGGCATCATCGCTCTCATCTCCCCGCTCCTTTCTTCGATCTCAGACTACTCCGGCAGCCAAAAGAGGTTCATGCAATTCTTCTGCTACCTGGGCTCTTTGGGCTGCATGCTGCTGTTCTTTTTTACCGGAAGCGGGCAAGCAGAATGGGCGCTACTCTTCATGATGCTGGCAACTATTGGCTATTCGGGAAGCATCGTTTTTTACAATTCCTTCCTGCCAGCTATCGCCAGCGAAGACCGACAGGACAAGGTCAGTGCCAAAGGATTTGCGTTTGGATACATCGGCGCAACCACTTTACTCTTGCTGAATCTGGCTGCCATCCTCAACCAAAAATCGCTTGGCATTACCGATGACACGCTACTCCCGCGGATTTCTTTTCTGCTTACGGGTTTGTGGTGGCTCGGATTTGCGCAGATCACTTTCCGCAAACTCCCAAAAGGCGTTTATGCCCGCAAGAGTCAGGAGAAGAATTACCTGCTAAATGGCTATCTGGAATTGATCAAAATCTGGCAACATCTGAAAACCGAACCCAAGCTGAAGACCTTTCTTCTGAGTTTTTTCTTTTACATCATGGGAGTGCAGACGGTTATGTTTATGGCTTCCTCTTTTGGGGAAAAAGAAGTCCATCTTCCCATGATTTCCCTGATCATCACTATTCTTTTGCTGGAATATGTGGGCATTGCCGGCGCTTTTCTTTTTGCCTGGATCTCTAAGAAACTTGGCAATATTCCTGCGCTTACCATCGCTGTGACGGTGTGGATTATGATCTGTATCGGCAGTTATTTCATTGAGACGCCCATGCATTTTTACATCGCGGGGTTTTGGATTGGGATGGTGATGGGGGGAATCCAAAGCCTCTCACGATCGACGTATTCCAAATTTATCCCCAAAACAGAAAATAATGCCGGCTACTTCAGTTTCTTCGATGTCTGCGAAAAACTGGCAATGATGTCCGGATTGGTGATGTGGGGATTTCTGGACAATCTTACCGGAAGCATGCGAAACTCAATCTTTGCGCTGGCGATTTGGTTTTCGATCGGACTCATTTTGCTTTTGGCAGTGCGGAAAATCGAAAAAAGGGAAAAGCCGATGGTGTCCTGAATTGCTTCGAATTCGATTTTATCCATCAGGAAGCTCCTTAAAAACGGCTTTTGCCAAACATTCGCTGTTTTAAAAACCGTAAAGGTTGGGAAACCTGCAGACAACAATTCAAATCTCTTGTTGTAAATTGCTGAAGATTAAAACCCAAACAATTTAAAAATTATGAAAAACAACAAATCCTTTTTCCTGGCATTATCCCTATTTCTATTCATTGCAGGCACCAGCCAATCTTTTGCGCAATTACAAACCCCGGCGGCAAGCCCTGCAGCTTTTGTTTCTCAGAATGTTGGTTTCACCAAAATCAGCATCGATTACTCCTCTCCTGCGGTAAAAGGCAGAAAGATCTTTGGGGAAATTGAGAAGTACGGTGTGACTTGGAGAGCCGGCGCCAATGCACAGACAGTGATTGAATTCAGCACTGCCGTGAGCGTGAACGGTAAAACCCTACGTCCGGGCAAATATTCAATCTTCATGACTCCTATGGAAACAGGCGATTGGACTGTACATTTAAATAGCAAAGCGGCTTCTGTATTTACATACATGAAAGACAACAAAATGGATGAGGAAGCGATCGCAAAAGACGATGCCGTTTCTTTCAAAGTGGCTCCTGCGATGGGAGAAAATACCGAGAGACTTATCTTCACTATTTCTGCCGAAAACAACAAAGTAGCGAAAGTGACAATGGCATGGGAAAAAGTAAAAATCTCTTTCATGGTTGACACACAGGTTGACCAGAAAATGGAAGGTTTTAAGACTGCTTTCTAATCATTTGGTAAAAATGGTTTAACCCGTTTTCTAACTTATAATTTCCTTGATAGCCCACGGCCAAATCCGTGGGCTATTTTATTATATTAGAATGCAAACCACCCATCTTAAACCCAATCTATGAATAACCTCAGCTCTCCTGCCTCCCAAAGGTTGGTCTCTCTCGACGTATACCGCGGAATCACAATGTTTTTATTGATTGCTGAAGCCTCTTTGTTGTACGATGCATTACTTGGTTTTTTCCCGGAGGGCAATGCACTTCATGGATTTTTCCTCCAATTCACCCATCACGAGTGGAACGGTTTGAGGTTTTGGGACTTGATTCAGCCATTCTTCATGTTCATCGTGGGTGTAGCGATGCCTTTTTCATTGAATAAAAGACTAGCTGTGACGGAAGATCGAGGCAAGGTAACAATGCATATCCTGAAGCGTTGCTTGCTGCTTTTCCTGTTTGGCACAGGCCTTCATTGTGTGTACAGCGGGAAGTTGGTCTTTGAGCTTTGGAATGTCCTGACACAACTTTCCTTCACCATTTTGGTGACTTACTTCCTGATTCGTCAGCCTTGGAAAGTTCAGCTTGGCGTTTCCCTGGGGCTTTTGGCTTTGACAGAAATCATGTATCGGGTTTACAATCCCGAAGCTCCATTTGTTCACGGTACCAATTTTGGAAATTTCACCGATCAAATCCTGATGGGCAAAATCAACAATGGGGGCTGGGTAGCGATCAATGCAATTCCAACGGCAGCACACACAATTTGGGGAGCGATTTGTGGAAACTTATTACTTACCAAAACCTCTGATTCATCCAAAATCAAAGCCTTCTTAGTTGCGGGAATGATCGGTTTGGTAGTTGGTTACGGTTTGGATCTGGCGGGTATCACGCCAATCATCAAGCGAATTAGCACGACGGCTTTTGTGTTTACTGCCGGAGGTTGGGCGATACTGGCTTTGGCATTCTTCTACTGGTTAGTCGATGTGAAAAAGAAGCAATCCTGGGTTTTTCCATTCCTGATCGTCGGGATGAATTCGATCTTTATTTACCTATTTGCGGAGATATTGGGTCATAAATGGCTCTTCGGATTTATCGGAATTTTCAGTGATGGATTCCTTTCTCCGTTGGGAATTGTGGAGCATGGATTGGAACTGATCACAGCCT
>JBILPR010000201.1:0-8029 GCA_044373795.1 Algoriphagus sp.
ATTCGATCAAATTTTTCGCCATTCACTAAAAATAATATCTGAGAGGTAACCATAAGTATAACTGTGGACCAAATAAGAAACCTTTCATTTCTAACACTGCTGAAAATAGCAAATATGCATAAAATAACCAGACTGCTATAAAATGTTATTTGGGTAAAAATGATATTCCACATGTCAAAATTGTATGCGCAAGCAACTGCACCGATAACGCCAATAAATGGACGTGGAATAAAGGTTTTGAGGAAGTTATTGTTTGAGAGGAACGGGAATAAAAATCGTAGTAAGGGAAATACAACCAGAAATACAAATGTGGCGAAGTAGTAGATGTTTTCGATATAATCGGTGGCAAAATTGTGTAGATTTATTTCATTTTGATAATTGTCCTGAAATGAAGTTGGCGTTTCAATTTCGATCACACGCTGAAACCACGAAACCTCCTCCATTGCCATCACAAAAAAGCAAAAAGATAAAAACCCTAATGAAAATCTAATCAGCTTTGAATTTGTTATCCCGTGTGAATTTTTTATCAAAGAATACAGCATAATAAAACAACTCCCGAATACCAATAGGGCTGATCCCCATTCTAAGATGCTGTCTTCCTTGGATAATTCCTGAAAATCGGAAGGTTGAAAAATAAATAAAAATAATATTATGACCGATAAAAGGATTGTCGCAAAGATGCTTAATCGCTCAATTCCAAAATTCAAGCTTAATTCCAAGCTCGGTCTTTGCTTTCCCACTAAACTCCAAAATAGAGCAATAATAGAAATAAAAATGACTATGCTTTGAATTATATGACGATCTGAAAAATTTGGCCAACCCTCCTTCAAAATGGAATCATTCCAATAAAGTTTGTCCATCAGAGTTACGGATACTATACCTAAGCAGGCGATCAGAAATACTATTTTGTCGGTGGTACTACCTGTTTTAAGAATGTGTGTTTCCATGCTATTATTTTTTTAATAGATTTGTCTTTAGGAGGCAATATTTTTTATGCATATGGCTTGATGCAGTCCATTATTATGATTGATTTATTATAGTATCACTTAAAGATCCAGTTTAGTAAATTATTTTTTTAATCTTTCCGATAGCGTTTTTCAGTCTCTTTCGTCGACTTTCTTCACGGGCTCTTTTTCTTCCAATGGTTTCCCTTTTAGGATTCTTAATCCGACAAAATCTTTGATGGAATCAAGAGGGGATTGATTTTGGAAAAAGTTTTTTGGCACGTCTGAGGCATTTGTGAAAAAGTTTCGAGAGGTTTTTCCCTGTTTATCAGAAAAGTGGTATTCATTCGGATCGAAAAGTTAGTTCGAATACTTTAAAATAGAAATTAGACGTCTATACCGCAAGTCTAATAAAAAAAATTAATAAAAAAACCTGGTCCTTTTCATAAAATAATTTAATAGGATTTGAGTGGTGCTTGTGACTTCCAACATCAGTATGCTGTGTGATGAGACTAAAATCCTCTGTAGACGTCTTGTAGATTAAAACATCGGATCCTGATTTTTCTATTCACCACGGCAGACAAGCTATTTCAACCGTCTTGCTTCCTGCTTCCCACTTTCTCAACTTCCACTTTCCTGAATTTCATTTTCCGATTGATAAAAAAATAACGAACATCGAATGACGAAGAAGGATCGAGATCCCCAACCTTTTCCACTTTCCAACCCTATTACTTTCCAACCCTAAATCAAACTATTAATCACCTCCGGAAAATACCGATGCTCCAAGGCATGGACTTTTTCAGCGATTGTATCGGGTGTATCAGACTCAGTGACAGATACTGCTGCCTGAAAGATGATTTTACCCTCGTCATACTGCTCATTCACCAAGTGAATCGTGATTCCGGTTTCGGTGTCTCCGGCAGCTTTCACCGCCTCATGCACAAGACTTCCGTACATGCCTTTTCCCCCGTATTTTGGAAGCAAAGCCGGGTGGATATTGACCATGTGGTCAGGAAATGCACGAATCAAGTCTTCGGGGATTTTCAATAGAAAGCCAGCAAGTATCACCCAATCAATTTTTTCTTCCTGCAGCTTTTGAAGTAAAAGCCCGGCGTCCATTTCTTTTCTGGTGAAAGTAAAAGTCGGAACTCCAAACTTTTTGGCCCGCTCCAGCACAAATGCATCTCCTTTGTTGGAAGCGACCAAAGCGATTTGGGCTTTATTGGAGTTTTGGAAATACTCCATGATTTTTTCGGCATTACTTCCGCTTCCGGAAGCCAAAATGGCGAGCTTTTTCAAGGGAATTGGTGGTTAGATGATGGCTGTAAAAATAGTATGATTATCTTCTAGTTTGGCAGTTGTGGTTAAATAGAGATGAAGAGTGAGAATCGACGACAGTCGACAGACGACAGCCCTTATTTTTGAACTTCAGACCTTTTGTATAACGTTTAGTTTCACCAAATCAGTTAGTGATATTTATAAGAAATGTCGGAATCAAAGGGCACCATTCGGTGAGTTGAAAAGTTTCGGGTGAGGTAATGCCTTGGGGAATTTATGGTTTTTAAATCGCAGATCAGGCCGTTAAGAAAATGGGTTAGTTCCCCAAGGAGACTGTTAATGCAAAACTCCCCCAAATGTGACAACCAAAATCAGGCAAGGTCAATCTGTCTCCCGTCTCCTGTCTTCTTTCTTCCGTCTCCTCCTACCTCACCATAAACCCGGAAGGCCCTCTTCCCGCATCCATCGTCTTAAGAACAGTCCCTGACTCATTATATACAGTGACATTTCCATTTCCCTGAAAACCTTTCGCATTGGTTACATAGAGTTCGCCTCGGTTCTGATCAAAGCCGATTCCGTAAAACCCGGAACCTGTGATCAACTCTTTCACGATCGGCTGGGAATTGGGAATCGATACCGAAGCTACCGCATCCTGATAATCTGGCCAACCGGTACTGGTAAGTAGATAGATTTTACCATTTTTCCCAATTGCCATTTTGCCGGTAGCATCCGGAACGGACATCTCAACCGTTTCGGCCAAATCAAAATTGGAAGTATTGATCCGATGGAAATAAACCTTGTCTGAAGCCGGGGCAAAAAGCCAAAGCTGGGTTCCGATGTTGAAAAACTGGGTAGGGGAGCCCGCAACAACAAGCGTTTTGGTCAAAGTTTCGGTTTCAGAATCGATGACCTGCAGGCTTTTTTCTTCCGAGCTTGCCACCAATACAAATTTCCCGATCGAATAGAGATCTTCAGGCTTTTTTGAAACCATTATTTTCTTACCGACCGCGCCTCCGTCAAGTCCATTCACAACTGCGATGTAAGAATCCGGTGTATTGTAACTCGCATCATAGGGACCATAGTCGCTGATGAAGAGCTTATTTCCGTTGATTGCCAAAGATCTCGGCTGATCCAAACCTCCGGCAACTGCCCCTCGGCTTTTGAAATCACCCGAGTTGACGATTTCCACTTTCCCGGTATTTGCCACCAGGTACAATCGCTCGCCACCCATCACTATATCCTCCAGCAAACCTGCAAAAGGGCGGTTGTTTTCGGTTTCAAAAATGTTTGTTTTCAAAAATCCGGAGGCTGGTTCGAGGTGGTAGACTTCGCCGTCATTGGAGCCAAAAGCGCCTTCGTTCATGATCAGGATCCCGGTTTCATAGGCTCCCAAAGGGCGCTCCGAACCGCTGTCGTCGCAGGCAAAAAGGATAAAAATCAGGGCAATTGCCCAAATGGATTGGTTTAGTTTAATCTTCATAACTCTATGGATAAATTGAATTGATAAGATCGACCTGGCATAGCACGGAGATAGAGCACCTGATAGTCAATATTGAGAAGGTTGTTGATTTGAAAGCTCAGCGGAAAATCCAGTTTGCCCCACTTGAGATTTTGATAACCAACCCCACAATTCCATAGCTGATACCCAGGCATCTGTCGTGGATTGTCCGCTGTCACAGATCGCTCGCCGACGAAGAAAGTCCCGAGAAAAGCTGTGAATCCCTGAAAGTCAGCGGTAACTCTTGCATTTGCCTGATGCCTTGGTGTGTAGGGGAGTTGCTTCCCGAGAGCCGGATCATTTTCATCAAATCCTTTGGTAGAGATTGCCTTCGAAAACGTGTAGGATGCATCTGCTTTCCATTCCCATTTCCCGGTTTCCCAACTTGCCTTTCCCTCGTATTCGATTCCCTGATTGCTGACGGTACGGATATTTTCCGGACTCCAGATATTCCCTTTTGGAAGCCAGATGATCCAGTTGTCCACCTGCATTCGGTAATAAGTAATGCCTTGGGTCAGGTTGATTTTTCCTGTTTTGGTCCAGTTCAAACCGATTTCTCCGCTGATGCTTTCTTCGGGAAGTAGGCTAGGATTACCACCGGGATTCCAGAATCGATCGTTCAGCGTTGGAACTTTGAAGCCTTTTCCTGCCGAGGCTTTCAAATCGAGTGTTTGGCTTTTGCCTTGCCAAATCTTCCAATCCATTCCCAAGCTTGGCGTAAATGGAGCAAAGGTTCCTGAATAGAGAAGTTGCCGTAGATTCAGGGAAAAGGCCAGACTTTTTGAAGGAGAAAATCGGGTCGATTGGTAGAGTTCCAGTCGATGATCATCTGCTTGATATGTGCTCAAATCACCTTTGGCCAGGGTTAATCGTGCTCCGGTTTTTGCAGTCCATTTTGGAGAAAAATCACGGTCCCAGTCGCCCGAAGCGAAATACTGAGTGGTGTTGTTTTGGCTTTGATTGAAAACCTGTTCATCCCTCACCAACCCGGTTTTCAGGTTGAAAATTGACTTTTCTCCGAAATGGAAATAGTCTACAACAGCCCGGAAACTTTGGTCTTCCTGCTGATCTCGGGTATTCGATCCCATCACTGGCTGAATCTCCCGATTTGCTTTGTTCCACCAAATGGCAGTTTTGAGTTGGTTTTTAGAATTTAGATTCCAAGCCAAATCCTGCACGATTCCGCTTTGCTCGAATCGCGCATGCTGCTGCCGGACTTCGGGAGTTCCGATTTGCCCCAAATCCTGATAGGTGAAATCATTGTCTGAGAATTCGCGGTAGAGCCTGGTTTTGGTGCTGAAATTTTTCGAAGAAAACCCGGTGCTCAGATACGTATTTGCAAGTCCAAAGCTTCCGAATTGCTGAGAAAGACCAGCGTTGAATCCTTTATCGAATTCTGATTTGGTTTCAAGATGAATACTTCCGCCGATGGCTTCGTTGCCAAAAAGTGCTCCCGCATTTCCAAACTGGATTGCCGCCTGATCGATTCCCGCCACGGGCAAAATGGATAAATCACTTTGCCCTAGAGAAGGACTATTGATGGGAAGACCATTCCAAAACAGGGCGGTATGTCCGGCTGAAGTCCCGCGGAAAGAAGGGGAGGCTAGCATTCCGGCTCCGTATTGGCGGACAAAAATCCCGGTTCGCTCCTGAAGCAAATCGCCAAGAGATCGACCCAGATAGATTTCAAGTTCGGTTTTCTCCAAAACGTGAACCTTCTGTCCCTGCGCAAATCGATCGATCGCCGGGGCAAAAACTTCCACCTCAGTAAGGGAAACAGTGTCCTGACCGATTGGGAGAAACCCGAAAATCGTACATACCCACAAGAGCAAAATCATGCCTGATCGAATTAAAATGAATAATCCGATTCGGGCTTGAAGAGAAATGGGAAGAAATGAAACGTATTCCGGCAGGGGAAAACCCGAAGCCGAAGTTTGGAGCAAGTCTTCTTCGCTTTTCCTCCGAAAGCACAGAATCTAATGAATCAGGCAGGTCTCCTGGCTCGTCTGACTTCTGTCTGCCTTCTCATCCTTTATTTTCCGCAGGAGCGAAAGAGGACAATGGCTTGCTTGACAAAAGCTTTTTCCAGTACCGATATATTGGGTCTGGACAGACTTACAGTTGCGGGGACAGCTCCGGTATTACAC
The DNA here is from genome assembly GCA_044373795.1 of Algoriphagus sp. Taxonomy (GTDB): domain Bacteria; phylum Bacteroidota; class Bacteroidia; order Cytophagales; family Cyclobacteriaceae; genus Algoriphagus. The sequence goes on from JBILPR010000201.1 coordinate 5,868, forward strand.
CGGATTCCCTATTAATCCCTGGAGGCTGAAAGCTTCCGGGAACCTGTTTCGTTTGCAAACATAGACCTCGGAATCGTATAAAAAAAGTGGTCGGCAAAACCCTTTTTTGGAAAAAGCGAAAACCTAGCCTTACTTTCGAGGTAATATTTCCCCGATACCTGCGTGAACAAGCTTTCGATTCCTTTCCTTTTTTTACTTCTTTTCGGCTCATTATCAGGGTGTAAGCAAGAAACTTCCGGGGAGAAATCGGAGTTGGAGACTTTGCCGCTGAAATACGCAAAGGGCTTTACGATTTCCCGCGGAAAAGATTTCTGGGAGATTGAGGTCACCCAACCTTGGACAGGTTCGGATCAGACGTTTCGGTATTTGGTCTTGGAAGAAAATGCCGAGAAACCTTCCGGAGAATTCAGCGCTGTTATTCAGCTTCCGGTAGAAAAGATCATCCTGACATCCACCACCCAGATCCCTCATCTCGACTTGCTGAATTCCACGGAAAAACTTATTGGCTTTCCGAAGGTGGATCTGATATCCTCGCCAAAAGCCTGGGACCAAATCAACGCGGGGAAAGTGCAAGATTTGGGTTCTGGTCCATCTGCCAATACAGAAATGGTCATTGATCTGAATCCTGATTTTATCCTTATTTCCACGTTGGGGGAGGATTTGCGGTACATGGATTTACTCGCTCAGGCTGGCGTACCGGCGCTGATCAACGGGGAATATGTGGAGCAACATCCGCTGGGAAGAGCAGAATGGATCAAGTTTACAGGAGTGCTTTTGGGGAAATATGAAGAGTCAATTGTTGCTTTTGAAACAATTGAGAAAGCGTATCTGGATGCAGAAAAGCTGGTAGAAAACCTTACCGACGCGGAAAGACCAACAGTCCTCAGCGGCGTGATGTATCAGGATATCTGGTATGCTCCGGCAAGTGAAAGCTGGGGTGCGCAAATCCTGGAAAATGCCGGCGGACGGTATATTTTTGGCGATCAGCCGGGTACAGGAAGTTTGCAGTTGAATTATGAATTTGTTCTTGAAAATGCCCTGGAAACCGATTTCTGGATAGGATCGGCGGATTTTTCTGATCTGGAATCCATGGGGAATGCCGAGCCGAGGTATCAGGCTTTTCAGCCTTTTAAGACAGGAAAAGTGTTTACCTACACGTTGAAAAAAGGACCAAAAGGAGGACTTGAATATTTCGAATTGGGGTACATGCGGCCGGATCTGATTCTGAAAGACTTGATCAAAATCCTTCATCCAAACTTGCTTCCTGACTATGAGTTGTATTTTTACAGACAACTCGATGAAAAAAAATAGCTCACTGTTTTTCCTTTTTGCAGGATTGATCCTGTTGATCCTGAGCTTTCTGCTCAACGTCAGCCTGGGGTCGGTCAGCATCCCGCCGGGAGAAATCCTAGAAGGTATTTTCAACGGTAATTGGGAGAAAGCTTCCCGTGAACAAATCATTTTGAATTACCGACTTCCCAAAGCCATTGTTGCAATTTTCGCAGGAATTGGGCTAAGTCTGAGCGGACTGCAGATGCAGACTTTTTTCAGAAATCCGCTTGCCGGACCTTTTGTTTTGGGCATCAGTTCAGGAGCAGGATTGGGAGTAGCGCTTCTGATGTTGGCTGGTTCCGCTTTAGGTTTTGCGGCTTCAGGAGTTGGGATCAATCCCTGGGCGATTGTTTTTGCCGGGACATTGGGAGCAGGACTTGTCTTGGTTTTGGTGAGTTTGGTGGCTTGGCGAGTCCGGGACAGCATGACACTTTTGATTGTAGGATTGATGTTCGGATCGGCGGTTTCCGCGGTCGTTTCGGTTCTTTCGTATTTCTCGGGTGCCGAAGCCTTGAAACTTTTTACTGTTTGGTCTTTGGGAAGTCTTGGCGGCTTAGGCTGGACGCAGGTTGGAGTGCTTGGATTGGTACTGTTACTGGGAATTATCCCGGTTATTTTCTCCGTAAAATCCTACAACGCCATGCTCATGGGAGAGGCTTATGCCCAAAGCATGGGCATTAATCCCAATCGACTTCGCTGGCTTATGATTCTGAGTACAGGACTTTTGGCAGGAAGTATCACCGCATTTTGCGGGCCGATAGCCTTTATTGGTATTGCTGTACCGCATCTGGCGAGGATAGTCTGGAAGACAGCGGATCATCGGGTGCTCT
>JBILPR010000202.1:0-7994 GCA_044373795.1 Algoriphagus sp.
GACTTGAATCCCTTTTCAAAATCGAGTCTCCGTTGCTTGAAAAGCAAATGATGAACATCCTGGCCTTCAATCTCAGGGATAATGTCAATTCATATGTGATGCAGGAGGACGGTACCTACGCTATAAAAAAGCCTGCAGAAGGTGAATCTGAATTCAACATTCACAAGGAATTTTTCAGCGTTGATTCTGAAGAAGTATTGAAAGTGGAACTAGTAAAGCCCTGAAAAAAGCCCCTGTTATAGGGGCTTTTTTGCTTTGTTTCGTTCATAAAGAACCTGTATAATTCCGTCTTTCAATCCCAGATCAGGTACTAACATTTTCACGGAGGAAGCAGCCTTCATTGCAGCCAAATAGATTTTTCCGGCAGGAATGATTACATCTGCCCGGTCGGGATTCAGATTGTGTTTATTTACGCGCTCTTCAAAGCTGAAAGTTTCCAGATAATCCAGTGTTGATTCAATTTTTTCAAGGTCCAGGTACACCTTATTTTTCCTTGGCTTGGTCAGTTCAAAGATCTTATTGATGTTTCCACCCGTTCCGATGGAAGTTATTTTGGATTTTTTGTCGACGTAGCGATTAATAAATTGCTCCATCAATTGCCAGACCGGCTCCGCAACTTTGTCTTCCAATGCTCTCACAGAGCCAATTTGAAATGACTTGGAAGCAATTTTTTCTTTATTTCGGTAGATATTGAGTTCTGTGCTGCCTCCTCCTACATCGATGTGCAGGTAAGGTTTCTCATCAATATAGTTTGTAAGAGATTGATTAATCAAGTCAGCCTCTTCATTTCCGTCAATGATTTGAATTCTTAATCCGAATTTCTGAAGGACATCTTCAGAAATCTCTCTTCCATTTATGCTCTCGCGCATAGCTGAAGTCGCGCAGGCCATGTAATCATCGACTTCATAAAGATCAATCAGGATTTTAAAAGCTTGCATTAGCTTGATAAATTTCCCTCGGTTGACTTTGCTGATCTTTTGATTGTGAAAAACATCAATACCCAATCGGAGTGGAAATCTCAAGTATTCCACTCGCTTGAAAGAGACCACACCTTCGTATTGATTCACACTGGTGATCTGCATTCGGATGGCATTGGACCCGATATCTACTGCTGCAAGTTTCAAATAATCATGTTTTTGGAGATAAGAAAGTAAAAACATCGAAGCACCGCTTTTTTGGATTTACTTTTTTCTCGACATCACTAAAAGCACAATTCCTCCGGCTAAGACAACACCTCCAGCATAGGTTGGCCACTGTATTTCACGCTTTTTATCCGCTGTGACTTGCAATGGACCAGCATCAATTATTTTCTCGCGCGTAGTGAAGTTTAGACTTGGACTGACGAGCATAAAGATCCCAACAAGGACCAGAATTATTCCTGCGATTTTCATAGCATTGGTTTTTAATTAAGTTAAGCCAAAATCTTACCATTTCCCGAAAGGCTCCGAGTGGATTTGATTTTTTAAGCTGTTGATTCACATGTTTAATTTTTTGAGGATGTTACGTTTTCCAGTTTCGCTAAAACTTTAAAAAGAAAGAAAATGAGATCATTCACCAAATTTTCGCAATGTGGGTTCAAATAATCCCAAACACTTAATTCATTTAGATTGTCATTTTCGATATTTGTATTCTGGTTTTGAACATGGTTTTTTATTCATTCATTAATTTTAATTATTTCATCATGAAAAAAATTACTACTCTTTTAATTCTTGTTTTTATGAGTTTTCAGCTTTTTGCGCAAGACTCAGTCTCAATTGTTCCCGCAGACACCTCGTATTGGCTGAAAGAAGTAGAAGGAGGACTGAATATCAATCAGGCTTCCTTTAGCGGAAATTGGCAAGGTGGTGGTGTGAATTCTGTCGCACTTAGTGGATTTATCAGGGGGCGCGCAAACTATGCAAAAGATAAATGGAGTTGGGATAATACGCTTGACTTGATCTACGGTATAGTGAAGAATGCCGATGAGGATGGAAGGAAATCAAATGACCGAATCTACCTTGATTCTAAAGTAGGATACAAGATCAACGACAAATGGAATTACTATTTTTCGGTCAACTTCCAGTCTCAGTTTGCTCCGGGTTATGTGTTTGAAGATAATGACCGAACCCTGATTTCCAATTTTATGAATCCGGCTTATCTGACTGCGGCGATTGGTTTTGAATATAAACCAAATGAGGAATTCAGCTTGAGGATTTCTCCATTAGCTCCCCGACTGACATTTGTGACCGACCAAGAACTCTACCTGACTGTTGCGGATAATTATGGAGTGACAATAGGCGAGACGATCCGATATGAGTGGCTGGCATTTAACCTGGTTGCAGACTGGAATAAAAAATTATCTGAAAACGTAACACTGAATATGAGGTACCAGATGTATGCAAATTATGAGACATTGGCCTTTGACACGATAGACCATAGATTGGATTTTGGACTGACGGCGAAAATTTCCAGCCTCATCAATGTTAGTTTGACCAGCATCTCTTTGTACGATATAGATCAGGACAATAAAATCCAATTTAGCCAAGGACTTGCTTTGGGAATTGTATTTAAACGGGGAAATTTCCCTGAACCGAAATAATTGAATTCAAATTTTTATTTGGTATTTTGATTTGATGATAATTGTATTATTTTTGAATTCGTTGTGGTAGTTAAATAATAGTTGGTTTAGTTTTCAAATAAAGGGCAGGAGAATTTCTCCTGCTTTTTTATTTCGGTCTTAGAATAGTTCAATTTTTTATTTTTCCTCAAGAATTCAATTTTCAAATACTGTTGAAAAAAACAGGAAAAAGCATTTCAATTGCCTGAATAATTTGCCCCCGGCTTACTTCGAAATCCTTCAGCTAGCTCCTAACACCTGTTGCCAAACCAGACCTCATTAAGTTGAAATCCGGGATGGAGAAGAGAAAGAGAAGGAATCCGCAATTCTTACTTTCTAACTGATAAAACCAGGACTTTAGATGGCTAAGCATCGTCCACGCACTGTTTGGTTCTTCTCACTCATCAGGACGATAAAGCGAAGCATCTCCTTTAAAAATGGGCAAACAAAAAAGGCCCACATTTCTGTGAGCCTTTGTGTGCGCGCGGAAGGATTCGAACCCTCAACCCTCAGAGCCGAAATCTGATATTCTATCCAATTGAACTACGCACGCAACTATTTTTTCTATCAGGAAGCCTCAAGTACAGCCTGTACTTTCTCAGCAGCTTCTTTCAATGTGGTTGCCGAAGCAACCTTCAATCCTGATTCGTCTATTATTTTCGCACCTTCCTCAGCATTGGTTCCCTGAAGTCTGACGATAATTGGAATTTTGATGTCTCCAATTGATTTATATGCTTCGACCACCCCGTTGGCAATCCTGTCGCATCTTACAATACCTCCAAATACGTTGATAAGGATTGCTTTTACGTTTGGATCCTGAAGGATGATTCTGAAACCAGCCTCTACAGTGGTTGCATTGGCCCCTCCACCCACGTCCAGGAAATTGGCAGGCTCGCCACCTACAAGCTTGATCATATCCATGGTAGCCATCGCAAGACCTGCGCCATTTACCATGCAACCTACGTTTCCGTCAAGTTTTACATAGTTAAGGCCTGATTTTCCTGCTTCCACTTCCAAAGGATCTTCTTCTGCAATGTCTCTCAATTCAGCAAGCTTTGGCTGTCGGTAAAGTGCGCTATCGTCAATATTTACTTTAGCATCAACTGCCAAAATCTGATCGTCTGATGTTTTAAGAACAGGGTTGATTTCAAATTGTGAAGAGTCAGTGGCTTCGTAAGCTCTGTAGAGAGCAGCGATGAATTTCACCATCTCTTTGAATGCGATGCCGCTCAAACCAAGTTTGAAAGCTACTTTTCTGATCTGGAATCCCTGAAGACCGACTTTAGGATCGATCCATTCTTTAATGATTTTCTCAGGATGATGTTCTGCAACTTCCTCGATGTCCATTCCACCTTCTGTAGAGGCCATGATTACGTTGCTTCCTGATGCACGGTCCAAGAGGATCGACAAATAATATTCTTTAGGCTCAGATGCTCCAGGGTAATATACGTCTTGAGCAACCAGCACTTTATTTACTTTTTTGCCTTCAGGTCCTGTCTGGATTGTCACCAAAGTGCCTCCAAGTATATTTTTAGCTTTTTCAGCCACATCTTCCAATTTCTTGGCAAGAACTACTCCGTGTGAACCTGTCTCTTGAACTTTTCCTTTTCCACGACCACCAGCATGAATCTGTGCTTTGATCACGTACCAGGAAGTACCGGTTTGAGCGTTTAACTTTACGGCGGCCTCGTGTGCAGCTTCAGGTGTATCAGCAACGATGCCCTCCTGAATTTTAACTCCGTAACTCTTTAATACTTCTTTAGCCTGATATTCGTGAATATTCATCCTTTGGAAATTTTTGCCCGAAGTTAAGGTTTACGACTCGATAAATCAAACCCGGTTTTTTCCTTTTTATCCAAAAAAAGCCGTTAATTCCTGTAATTGAGGGATTTGTTCTAATTTTAGGGAGACAAAATAAGTTAGCATGCTGATAGCCAACGGTATCCATAAAAGCTATGGAAACCTACATGTATTAAAGGGTGTGGATTTGGAAATTATCCAATCCGAAATCGTTTCAATCGTAGGATCTTCGGGTGCCGGAAAGAGCACTCTCTTGCATATTTTGGGCACTCTTGATCAGCCAGATCAGGGTCAGGTAAAGATGAACGGTGTAGATCTCTTGAAACTGAAAGGGGATGAGTTGGCTAAATTCCGAAATGAACAAATCGGATTTATTTTCCAGTTTCATAACCTGTTGCCAGAGTTCACTGCTTTAGAAAACATTCAAATTCCGGGTTTGATCAGGCAAACTTCACCAGAAAAACTCAATCAGAAGGCAGGTGAACTTGCTGAAATGCTTGGGATCAGCCATCGTTTGGATCACAAACCTTCTTCGCTATCAGGAGGTGAGCAGCAACGGGTAGCAGTAGCCCGGGCTCTTATCAATAGTCCTTCGGTAGTTTTTGCAGATGAACCGAGCGGAAATCTCGATAGTCAGAATGCGAAAGCTCTGCACGATTTGTTCTTTACCCTCCGGAAAGAACTTGGGCACTCTTTTGTAATCGTGACCCACAACGCGGAACTTGCAGATATGGCTGACCGGAAAGTAGTGATGCAGGATGGATTGATTATTTGACAATTGTTGATTTTTTCAACTTACTGAGCATACTTTCAATATGTCCTTTTGATTCGAACATGTCCGAAAAGACACCAGCTATTTCATGCTTGTCGTCGATCAGGTAAGTCACTCGTTTTGGCATTTTGATTAATGGAATCAAGGCATCGTATGATTTGCAAACTTTGCCATCTGGATCTGCTAATAGGTCAAAAGGGAGTTTGTAGGCCTTTTTAAATTTCTCGTGAGTAGGAATATCGTCTCTGCTAACCCCAAAAACAGGAACATCTAAATTTCTGAAAGCTTCAAATTGATCCCGAAACTCACATGCTTCTGCTGTGCAACCACGAGTAAAATCTTTTGGATAGAAGTAAAGAATGAAGGCTTTTCCTTTGAGGTTTTCAGACATTATCAGGATCTGACCTGAGGTGGAGTGAAGTTTGAAATCTGGTGCTTTTTGTCCGATTTGTAAGGCCATGAGTTTTGCTTTATTTTAAAACAAGTTTACTGACAAAGGGTTTCAACCATTCAGATTATTTATAGGATGATATTATCCTGAGCGTATTTACTTTGCAGAGAATTCCACCACCCATACTCTCAAAATTGAAAATCTCCGGCGTACAGTCCATGCTTTTGGCTGGGATATTTTTTGCAATGATGAACGTTTCGGTGAAGTTTGTTCCTCATATTCCTGCAGTAGAGATTATCGTTTTTCGATCGATTTTCAGCTTGGTTTTCAGTTTTGTAGTGCTGAAGCAACTGAAAATTCCGGTTTTTGGAAATGATAAAGTTGGTCTCATTATCCGGGGAGTCGTTGGATCCATCAGTTTGATTTTGTTTTTCTACACCCTTCAGAGGATTCCTCTCGCAAGTGCAGTCACGATCCAATATTTATCACCGATTTTCACAACCATCCTTGGAGTTTTCATTCTGAAAGAACACGTCCGGCCCATTCAATACTTCTATTTCGCGATGGCTTTCGTCGGGGCAGTGGTCATTCAGGGTTTGGATGCTCGAGTAGATTCATTCAGTGTGGTGTTGGGACTGATTTCTGCAATGGCTTCGGGAGTGGCCTACATTATGATTCGGAAACTTAAAAACAGCGAGCATCCGCTTGTGATCATTTTCTACTTTCCTTTGGTTACTCTTCCTGTTGCCTTATTAATCACTTATTTTGATTGGGTGACACCGGTTGGTTGGGATTGGCTGATTTTGCTCTGGATTGGGATTTGTACACAGTTTGCTCAATATTTTATGACGATAGCTTACCAAACTGGTAATGTTTCCAAAGTATCAAGTTTGAGTTATATGGGTGTCTTGTACGCCCTGATCTTTGGTTTTTTCTTATTTGGAGAGACGTTTGATTTGATGTCTTATCTTGGAATGGGCTTAGTTGTGATTGGAATATTGTTGAATTTGAGAGTGAAGTAATTTGAAGGATGACCGATGACAGGCGCGGCTGGTAAGAATGGCGGGGAAAATCAGAATCCTCGGTTTTCGATTAATTGACACCATTTTTATACGGGTTTTCTTTAATATTCAAACTGGAATAAAAAAATCCGGAAGTTTTGGCTCCCGGATTTTCAATTAAAATTAAAACATTTGGTCATGGTTACTTCAGTCTTACGTCACCTGTGGCGAGCCTGCCTAAATATCGAACTTCCAGCCATTCAACCAAAGGGAATTTCACTTCTTGTTTAGAGATAAAACTATTTCAATTCCAGTTCGATGTCGGTTGAAGCTTTAATTTTTGCTTCTACTTTTTGGTAAATGGTAGCGTTTTTATCCTTAGTGATTAGCAAAATACCATCTGTTAATACGGCTTTTTCTAATTCGGTAGTTGTGATGCTACTAAACCATCCTTTTGCATTTATCTCCAAAAGAGCCAATGGATTTTTTACAGCTTCTATATTGAATAATTTATCATCGTCTTCAGCTTCCAATTCAACATTGAAATCAAAATCATCGTCATCGTTTCCGAAGACTTGAAATTTAAAGGGAACACCTTTTCCGTCCTGGTATTGGAAAGTTCCGTCCAATTGAATGCTTGGTTCGCTTTTATTATCAATCAAATCGATTTCAAATTCTATCTCTTCATAATTTCCTGAAGGGATGTTGATGAAAAAGTCTACTGAAGCGTCCAATTCATTGAAATTGATTTTTTTGATTTCAGGGAATTTAAGTTTGACCTCGCGTTCAAACTTACCGTTTTTGTCAACTCCTTCTGTTTCCAGCTCTATTTCTTTGACTTGCAAAAAACCGCTATTTACATCCAAACCCGCATTGGAAAGTCTTGCTCCAGGGCTAGAGTTAGTTGGGATTTTCACTCCAATTCCAATTTTGACTTCGCCTGTTCCGATACTTGTGATATTGGAATCCTCATCTTCAGAGCAGGAAAATAAGAGAGATGAACCCAGAGTTAAGCCCAGGAAGAATAGTTTTTGATTAGTTTTCATCTGTTTATAATATGTTTTTGAATGGTCATCCCGATAGCTATCGGGAGGAATCTCGCAGTACTGTTAATCATCCCAGTGTGTGATGTTTTCGTCATGCTCGATTTCAAATCATTAAATTTTTTGATCATAAGCTTCTCCATGTTCAAAAACTTAACCAAACTTTCAAAGCTGTTTGAATAAGCGTCTAGTCAAAGAACTTTCAAAGAGATGAAATTGAACGAAAAATCTTTAAAATCTAATAATTTGATACTAATGTAAAATGTTGAATTTCAGTTGAATAAACTCAAATAGCCTAACCTTGAGGGTAGTATTTTTGCTTATCGATTTCTGATTTTGAACCTTCGTTCAGTAAGTTTTTTTATTTCAATTCTTCAAAAATTTCCCAAGA
>JBILPR010000203.1:0-7974 GCA_044373795.1 Algoriphagus sp.
TCGTTGGTGCGGGTCCGGGAGATCCGGAACTGATCACGCTGAAGGCGGTTTTCGCTCTTAACAAAGCCGATGTGGTGTTGTATGATGCGTTGATCGATCCTGTTTTACTGAAACATGCACCGGAAACTGCTTTGAAAATATTTGTCGGAAAGCGAGTTGGGAAGCATTCACAGCCCCAGGAAGACACGAATCAACTTTGCGTCAGCCTTGCCAAAAAGCACGGTCATGTGGTTCGACTGAAAGGTGGCGATCCGTTTGTTTTTGGTCGAGGAGCCGAGGAGATCGAATACATCGAGGCTTTTGGAATTTCGACCGAAATGATTCCGGGGATTACTTCTGCGATTGCCGTGCCGGCTTCGGCTGGAATACCGGTGACCAAAAGAGGGGTTTCTGAGAGTTTTTGGGTGGTGACAGGCACGACCTCGGCGGGGGAACTTTCGAAGGATTTGGCTTTGGCAGCGCAATCAACCGCTACGGTTGTCGTCTTGATGGGAACCAAAAAGCTGGAAGAAATTGTCCGGATTTATAAGAAGTTTGGGAAGAATGATCTCCCGATTGCGATCATCCAAAGCGGAACAACCCGAGAGGAAAAGATCGTGGCGGGCTACATTTCAGATATTGAGCAAAAAGCAAAAGAAGCCCAGACAGAAGCTCCGGCAATTATCATCATCGGTGAGGTGGTGAGGGAAAGTACGAAGTTGGCGGAGGTGTATAGGGAAGCGGTATTGATCAGCAGGCAGTGAGCAGTGGTCAGGAAGCAGTGAACAGTAGGCAGTTAACAGTATGATTTTTGACACTTGCCAAAATGTTCAATTAAAAAAGGATGCTCGCTAACATTACAACTTTACCACCCTATAACCCTGCAACTTAAATCTTGATTCTTGCCTCTAAAATCTCGCATCTAAACAAATGAACCACCTCTATCCCATCTTTCTCAAAGTTCACGAATTGAACGTCCTGTTGGTTGGTGGAGGTTTTGTGGCGACAGAAAAGCTGGAATTTCTGCTCAAATCCAGCCCATTGGCTCAAGTGACGGTCGTTTCTAAAGAGTTCAGACCAGAATTTTTGGAGGTTGCTGAGAAGTCAGATACCGTGACTTTGATAGAGGATAGTTACCATGAAAAGTATCTGGGCGGAAAACATCTGGTGATCGGTGCTACAGACAATAAAGCCGTCAACCGTCAAATCCGGGATGAATCCAAAGAGCGCTTTCTATTAGTTAATATTGCAGACACACCCGAATTGTGCGACTTCTATTTAGGAGGGATTGTGACCAAAGGAAACCTGAAAATCGCAATCAGTACGAATGGAAAATCCCCAACGACAGCCAAGCGACTTCGACAGCTTTTAGAAGATGTCCTTCCGGAAGAAATCGATGACCTTCTGCAAAATCTAAATGCATACCGTGAGACCCTCAAAGGCGACTTTGAATTCAAAGTGAAAGCAATGAATGAGATTACAGAGGGATTGGTGAAGAAAGAGGCAACGATGAAGAAGTTAGACTTTAGACGTAGGACTTTAGTATCAAGATTTTTTGGATTTGTAAAGGGTAAATAGTAAGTGGCTTTACTTCCTAATTTCCTTAGATGTGTCCTGTTGTGCTGCTTCTCAGGAAGCAGCTTGCCGAAACCAACTTTACCCTTCAAGAATATTAAAAACGGGAAGCCCAAATCAACGGAAATCACATCTTAAGTTCCGATTGTGTGATTTTTTTCACATTTTTGGAAGATAAAATGTGATTTCAATGTTTTTTGACCGAGATATTCTTGAGAAATTAAAAAAGTGGAAAGCAACTTCCAATCCTAAGCCTTTGCTTGTGCGTGGCGCGAGACAGGTTGGTAAAACCTCTGTTCTAAAGTTTTTCGGAGCCAAGGAATATGAGAAAACTGCATATTTTAATTTTGACCGTCAACCTGACCTAAAACAGTTTTTTGAAATCACGAAAGATCCGGAACGTATAATCCAGAATTTGTCGCTGGTTGCTGGATTTTCTATTGAAGCAAAATCCACCCTGATTATTTTCGATGAAATTCAGGAGTGCAAAGAAGCTTTGAACAGCCTAAAGTATTTTGAAGAGTCGGGGACAGCTTTTCATGTAGTTGGAGCAGGCTCTCTCTTGGGCGTTACCCTGGGAAATCAAGCTTCTTTTCCTGTCGGAAAAGTTGATTTTTTGGATATGTATCCGCTGACATTTTTGGAGTTTCTGGCCCAAATGGATCCTGAAATGACTTTTTATTTAAAGGAAAAAATAAATCCCGAGCCCATTCCCGATTATTTTTTCAACAGGATTGTGGAGAGTTTTCGGCTTTACACCATTTCCGGAGGAATGCCCGAACCAGCCCGAGAAATGGCAGAAAGTCGGGACTTAGTTCGTGTAGAAGAGCTTTTGTACAACATCGGGATGGCCTATGAACTTGATTTTTCTAAGCATGTAGCCACAAAAGACATTCAAAAAATCTCATACATCTGGCAGTCTATCCCATCTCAATTGGCAAGAGAAAACAAGAAGTTTTTATTTCAGGCAGTTAAGCAAGGAGCAAGAGCAAGGGAATATGAAGACGCTTTGACCTGGTTAATTCAGTCTGGTCTGGTTTATAAGGTTTTGAGGACAACAAAGGTTGGAATTCCGCTTTCGGCATATCAGGATTTAAGTGCTTTTAAAATTTACTTTTTGGATATTGGCTTATTAAGAAAAAAGGCCGGTTTGGAACCAAGGACCATCCTCAATCCCGGAGATCTATTCACTGAATTTAGAGGAGCTCTGGCCGAAAATTATGTCCTGCAGTCCCTTCGATCCCAATTTGATATACCTCCAGCCTATTGGGCCTCTGATGGAAAGGCAGAATTGGATTTTTTGCTCCAATATCAGGGCGAGCTCATCCCAATCGAAGTCAAATCGGAGGAAAATGTCAAAGGAAGGAGTATGTCTGTCTATGCTGCGGAACATAGCCCGAAGGTAAAACTTCGCTATTCGATGAAAAACCTGATTAAACAGGATTCATTGTTGAATATCCCGCTTTTCTTAAGTGACAGAACTCGTTTTTTCTTAGATCAGGAATTGGGCTAAACAAGAGGAGAAACTATTTGGCCAGGAAGCTCAAATCAGGGTAAATCACATCTTATGTTCTGATTGAAGTTATGCAGCTTTTCCAGAACCAGTATCCACCAACTCTACTTTTTAACCTGCTGATAGACTCCCGTCATCTCCCAATGGCCCAGCGAAATCGGAATTCCCCCTATTGCATTCAATTGATCAAAGAATTCGTTCAGTTTAAATTCCTCACCTTTTTCTTCTTTGATCCGGGCAAAATCAGCCAGCGCATTTTCCAATAAATACTTTCCGGTAATGTAGCTGCTGCCATATCCAGGCTGACGCATGTACAGATGCTGCTCAAAAAGAAGCAACTCTTTCTCGGTTTTCATCCAGCCTCTTGGGGTATAATCGGAGTGAATGCCACCGGCTTCTACCATGGTCATCTCATTTGCCTGGGCATAGAGTGAACCTAATCCTCTTGCGGCCCGCTGCGCGATCATGATGTACACGATTTCTCGCGATCTCGGAGAATTTTGATAAAGCCCTGCATCCAAAAACATTTCCTCAACTGCGGTGGCAGTGCCTTCATTTCTAGAGTCGAAAATGTTGTAGAGTAAAGGGCCTTTTCGAATAGCGCTGGAATGAGGTTCATTGTCCATGATGGCCAGCTCAAACCAATGGTAGAAATGAGAGTAGAGGGGTAGAGGATCAATATGCATCCCGATGGTAAAGAAATTCCGTTTTTCTTTTGGGATAAAGTTCCCGCGATGCACCCTCAGCGCAGGTTCAAAGTAGTCCTTCACCGTTACAATTTCTTGATTTCGAAGGAAGGTCATAAATTCCTGGATCGATTCCTCTGTCAGGTTTTCGAATTCTTCCGCAGTATTTGCTTCCGGCAAAGGAGGCAGATTTCGGTTTTGATGTTCTTCTAATTTCAGCGAAGTCCATGCACGGGCAAGTTCCCTTTTCAAAATCATCACCTCATCCTCCCAACTTAATGGCACCAGATGGACATTTTGCAGGTACCAGGTATAGTTTTCTTTTCCGATTCCTGAGGGGCCGGTCTTTTTTGGAGCTTCCTGTTCGAGCCACTTGACCAAGTCACCTGTGGAAGCGATGGCGGATTGAATTGCCTGGGTCATTTCTGTATCTTCCTTTACTCCCGGGAATTCCAAAATGGCTTTCAAGTCCTCAACTTGTTGTTGAATAGTTGGTATTCCTGCCGCCCAAAGCTCCTTGGCATTTCCTGTCAGATTTTCCTTTGCCTGAGCGTTAAGAGGAGATATTGATTGAATTTTTGCCAAAAACAGAGGCCTCGATGATTCATCCAAAGGAAATGAAAACTGCCAGACTTCCGCAACTCCGTGATGGGTTGGACCTTCGTGTGCAGGGACATCACTTCGCTCCATCCAGATGGATTTGTAAAAAGCAGGATCCCTCTCCCAAGGTTTGAGTATACGATAGTTAAAATCGAAACCGTTCATCTCGGCCTTGATAATCCGCCAATCTACTTGCTCAGGAATGGACCAAGCAGAAGTATTCATGCTGAGAAGTTTGGTATTAAGAGTTTCAAATACCTTCATCCTCTGGTCAAAGGTGCCCTTTCTGTAGTCCGGAGCACCTATATATAATGGGGGATTTTCAAAATTTCTCCATTCCTCAAAAAGGATCACTAAGTCTGCGTGCGTTGAAGGAATTTTATGGAGGGGGGCAGACTTGGCGGGTAAGCTAAAGAAAAGAAGACCGCCTAGATATAGCAGGAAAATGAAAGTTGACCGCATGAAGGGATGAGTTAATTCATGGAAATATAGAAGGTTGTCTCACGTCATGCAAAAGGTGACGGTGGATTTCATCAGCGGATGCTTTGACTTTTCTACTTGCTGAGGAATTCGATGGTTAGTTAGTTTCGATTTCGAACCATCTAACTCGTTTTGGTTTTTTATTTCCCACAGTTAACCTATTTTTGGGCTTCCAAACAGAAACGCATCAATAATTAATATTTATGGCATATTTATTTACTTCAGAGTCGGTTTCTGAAGGTCATCCGGATAAAATCGCTGACCAAATCTCCGACGCGCTGATCGATAATTTTTTGGCTTTTGATCCCAATTCCAAAGTAGCTTGTGAAACACTCGTAACCACCGGACAGGTATTTTTGGCCGGTGAGGTGAAGTCTGACACTTATTTAGATGTTCAGAAAATCGCCCGTGACGTGATCAACAGAATCGGCTACACCAAGAGTGAATACATGTTTGAGGGTAATTCCTGCGGGATTCTTTCTGCGATTCACGAGCAGTCTGCTGACATCAATCAAGGTGTGGAGCGCAAGAATCCTGAGGAGCAAGGCGCCGGTGATCAGGGAATGATGTTTGGCTATGCCACCAACGAAACGGATAATTACATGCCGCTTGCGTTGGATCTATCTCACATGATCTTGAAGGAATTGGCAGCTTTGAGAAGGGAAAATAAAGACATTACTTACCTGAGACCGGATTCTAAATCTCAGGTGACAATCGAATACAGTGATGAGAATGTGCCACAGCGAATTGACGCAATTGTGGTTTCAACTCAGCACGACGATTTCGATGAAGAAGAAGTGATGCTTGCCAAGATCAAGTCTGACATCATTTCTATTTTGATCCCAAGAGTAAAAGCACAACTTAAGCCTGAGCTTCAGAAGCTATTCACGGACGAGATCGTTTATCACATCAACCCAACCGGTAAGTTTGTAATCGGTGGTCCTCACGGGGATACAGGTTTGACCGGAAGAAAAATCATCGTTGATACATACGGTGGAAAAGGGGCTCACGGTGGAGGAGCTTTCTCCGGAAAAGATCCATCCAAAGTGGACCGATCTGCAGCGTACGCCACTCGTCACATCGCCAAAAATATGGTCGCTGCGGGTGTTGCTGACGAAATCCTCGTTCAGGTTTCCTATGCAATCGGTGTTGCCAAGCCAATGGGAATTTATGTAAATACTTACGGTACTTCCAACGTGGACATGCACGATGGAGAAATCGCCAAAAAGATTGAAGAACTTTTCGATATGCGTCCTTATGCAATTGAGCAGCGATTGAAGCTGAGAAATCCTATTTATGAGGAAACTGCAGCTTACGGTCATATGGGAAGAAAGAACGAAATGGTAACCAAGACTTTCTATTCTCCTTACAGATCGCCTGAGACCAGAGAAGTGGAACTCTTCACCTGGGAAAAGTTGGACTTCGTAGACCGAATCAAAACAGTGTTTGAATTATAAAAAAAAAGCCCCGAAAGGGGCTTTTTTAGTATCAAGAATCAAGACACAAGACGTTAGATTTAAGACCTAAGATTTAGGATGTATGACATAAGACAAAGTATCTTGATTCTTGAGGCTCTTATCTCTTTTTTCTTTGGCCTAATTTTTTAAATCTTATGTCTCACGTCTTAGGTCTAACGTCTCAAACAAACATCTCTTCAATCAACTCCGAGTAGAATTCTTTCACATCTTTTCCAGCCACTTTTACTTGCTGGGAAATCAAGCTTGTTTCTGTTTGCCCGGGTACAGTGTTGATCTCAATAAAAAAGAATTTGCCGGTTTCGTGCTCCAGAAAATAGTCCACTCGCACCGCGCCTTTGCAGTTGAGTTTTTCATAGATTTTATAGACGATCCGATCCACTCGTGACTTTTCTTCTTCGGTCATTCTGCCCGGGGTGATTTCCTCCGCCACACCCGCAGTATACTTTGCTTCGTAGTCAAAAAACTCCTTACTGCTTACAATCTCAGTGGCAGGAAGTACAGTGATTTCTCCTTTTCCTTTGTAAATCCCAATCGAAAACTCCCTTCCTGACACAAACTCTTCCACCAAGACTTGTTTATCTTCTGCGAAAGCTTTGTCAAGCGCCTCCGGAAGCTCTGCCCATGTTTTTACTTTCGTCATTCCGATAGAGCTTCCGCCATTATTCGGTTTGATGAAAAGCGGAAGGACTAACTGAGAATCGATTTTCTGGAGATTTTCAACCGTATTTTCAAAAAGCTGAAGCGATTTAGCCACATTCAATTCGGGGATATCCTGGACAATTGCTTTGGTGTAGCCCTTATTCATCGTAATAGCCGAAGTCAGTTGGTCGCAAGTCGTGTAAGGAATCCCAAGCATATCAAAGTAGCCGGCGAGCTTTCCATCCTCGCCCGGAGAACCGTGCAGAATATTGAAAACCCCGTCAAATTTGATTTTCTCATCGCCCAGACTGATGCTGAAATCATTCAGATCCACCGGGATTTTTTCTCCCGAGGCACTCATATAATGCCAGTCATTTGGATAAATGAGGATTTTATAGACATCGTACCGCGCACGATCGATGGTCCGCTCCACGACTGCTGCACTCTTCAGTGAAATCACGGATTCGCCGGTAAATCCTCCGGTGACAAGGGCTATTTTTTTATTCATCTGCTGGGATAGCTTGGGTATGCGAATTAGCCGATTTTTTGGCTAAGGGAGAAGTGAATGTTTCCGGAAGTTTTACCTGTTTGTGATTTTTTAAGAATAAAAACCCGGTTCTAAAGGACCGTTTACCAGATTCCCTTTAGCCTGAAACGACATTTTTTTTATATTCGATTCCTGAAAAACAGGTGTTGATTACCCAAATTAAAAATAAGATGATTAAAAGTTGGAAAGTGTGGGTGCTATCCCTGACTATCTGTCTGGGATTTGTGATCAGTTTGCAAGCGCAAGAACTGAAGAAAGTGACTCTGGAGGATGTCTTCAAAAAAGGCACTTTCTCCCAAAAATCCATTTATGGTATCAATTGGATGAGAGACGGGCAATATTACAGTTCCCTGATAAATCGAATGGGAGCTCCGGCTGTGGTGAAAATCAATATCGCTACCGGCGCTGAGGAAGCGGTTTTGCTTAATGGAAAATTGCTTGGAGTGAATTTTTCCGGCTATTCTTTCAATCCTGATG
>JBILPR010000204.1:0-7826 GCA_044373795.1 Algoriphagus sp.
CACAGCAGAAAAGTCCGACAAACTCTGGTTCAAAGGCTTCTATATCCATGCAGGCCACTCCTATTATATTAAGGACATTACAGGATTGTACGAGCAAACCCGCAATGCGCTCAACATGCTCAAGTTTAAATATCAGTCAGAATACCCCAATCTCGTCACTCGAACCGGAGACACTCCAGGCTGCTCAGTGATGGAAGATTTTGGCGATATTGACGAGCTCGGACCTGGCAACTTTGTATTCTATGACCTGATGCAGGCTGTACTGGGGAGTTGCGACCGAGAAGATATCGCGGTAGCCCTTGCTGTGCCTGTGGTGGACATCAAAAAAGACCGAAAAGAAATTCTCGTTCATGGCGGCGGAGTTCATCTTGCAAAAGACGTATTAATAGATGCTCACGGCACCAAGAACTTCGGAGAAGTCGTCATCCTGAATGATAATGGCTGGACCATTCCGAAAGAAAAATCCTTTTTGAAAAGCATCTCCCAGGAACATGGAATCATCCAGGCCTCAGACGAATTGATCAACTCAGTAAAAGTGGGCGATGTCCTCGGCATCCTGCCCGTTCACTCCTGTATGACCGCAGACTGCATGGGAGAATACATGACGCTGGACGGGAAGATGGTGGATCATGCGGAAGGGCGTAATTAGTGATCAGTGTTCAGTCACAGTGTTCAGTCGCCCCACCGTCACCTCGACCAATGAGAGTATCGTCATTGCGAGGAGGCCAAAAGCCGATAGCCCGTCCCGATCTTTCGGGAAAGCAATCTGTGATTGGAGATTGTGAGATTAAGGGATTAAAGATTTTCCACGCTCTTCAAGTCTCATTTAAGGAATCTGATATTTGAGGTTAAAAAGTAAGAATCAGCATATTTTGGTATGCCGATCAAAGGAAAAATTAAAGCCAATCTCAAATGCTTTAACCAATTAATTCCGCCAACGTGAGTGTCACCACTCACGTTATCAAAAGTAGAAAGCCCTATATTGGATTTCAGACCAAGCCAAATCTTATCGCAATGACCCGATCCACTCACCTCGACCCAATTACAGCAGCAATTTTCCGCCGACGTGAGTGTCACCACTCACGTTTTTTAATTATGCCGGAGTGAAGACACTTCCGGCGGCATCAAAAGTAGAAAGCCCTAAATTGGATTTCAGACCAAGCCAAATCCTATCGCAATGTCCCGATCCACTCCTATCGACCCAAATACAGCAGCAATTTTCCGCCGACGTGAGTGTCACCACTCACGTTTTTTAATTAAGCCGGAGTGAAGACACTTCCGGCGGCATCAATATACCGATTTTGTAATTTTAAAACTGGGATATAAATTCGACTTTCTTTCAAAAATGTCAGCAGATATTAAATTGATAATGATGGATGATATAATCCCCGATAATTATGATATTTCAGTTTATTATTTTGCTAGACCTTGGATAGGAGTTGGTATTGGTTCCATGCTTAACAAAAACTGGATTACCAACTTTGAGGAATACCAAATGCAAACTTTAACCGATTATTATTTGGTAGATAATAATGTAAAGCAATTTACAGTTTACGATTTAGGATTTTATCTCGCTCCAACTTTTAAACCAATTGATAACGATATTTTTAAGCTCCAAATTACATGTGATTTAGGTATTTCATCTTTTATGAGTGAGGAGGCTGCTTTTTATCACAAAAAGAAATTATCCAATGAAAGATTACAATACCATTATGAGACAAATACTGATTATCAACCTTATATTCAACCCAAGATTGACATAAGATTAAAGGCTTTTAAAATAAAAGACATTTCTTATGGCTTTCTGCTAAATTCAAATTATTACTATATCAATAGAAGCATAAACTATTCCCGAACCATTCAAACATGGACTTCGGAAAACAAGATAACGGAACAGATAAAACCATCTAAACATAACTATTCCAGATTCGAATTTAATTTGGGGATATTTTTAAAATGGTAAAATTTACGCCACACAACAACTAGGTTTTCGTGCGGCTTGTAAAGCCAAGCATGAAACCGCGGTTGCACAGCCTGTCCCGGTAGCGTAGCGTATCGGGAAAACCGGTGAGGTTCTTATGGGGATTGAATCGGAATTTCAGTTGGATTTTTAGGTCCTTACAGCTGAAAAAGTCTCTTCAGAATTGTTCATTACGTTTAAAAAGTCATCTAATCAAAGCATTTTCAGCCCTTCCAGACCTGTTTTGGAAGGGCTTTTTTATGGCATGGGCATAGCTTCGCCCCTCCTTCGGCGGGCAGGCAGCCCGACCAAAATCAAGAATTAAAATTGGGTTGGGACTGAGGGCAAGACGGCCTTTGGCGGGCCACGCCTGGGTAGACGCTGAATGCTCACCATGCTTTCCTTCTGACAGTGTATAGGCCCCTTAAATAGTCGGTCGTAATTATAGTTGGAATCTGTAAATTCACGTCGATGAAAAAGAGAACATTTGTCAAAGAAGAGAAAATTAAAATCCTGGAGGAGGCGAAGAAAAACGGAGTTCAGCCCCCCTAGACAAGCATGGGATTTATCCGGCAACCTATTACAGCTGGAGAAAGAAATTCGAACGTATGGGCGATGCCGGTTTCCAGCACGGAATGACTCCGGCGCATTTGAAGGGTATGAGGAGGCTTGAGAAGGAAAATGATCTGCTCAAGAAACTGCTTGCCGAAAAGCAGATAGAATCACACCTCAAGGACGAACTGATAAAAAAGAAGTATTCCTGGACGAACGGAAAGAACTAGCGGTGGTTTATATCGGTCAGGGACTTACAAGGGACAGATCACTTGAGTTGTTGGGGATGAACAGGCACCAGTAGTATTACAAGCCCAAGGCAGGCAGGAGGGGCCGGAAGAAGACTGACTTGGACACACAAGCCAAAATCAATTACCATAGCAGACTAAATGCAGCACGGTCAGGACTTCATGTCCTTAGCAGGTTAAAAAAAAGACGTAAAGTGTTGTTAATTATGGATGAACAGAATCACTACAACCCAGGTGATGAATTCAAACACATCACGGCAAAGCTTGGATTCCCAAATCTGGTTCTCGAGATATATCCAGGAATACCAGCCAGTAAGTACCTGGAACTACTTTGGCGAGTTGAAACACTGTTAATTGTGAAAAAAAACCAAGAAATTCGATTTATTACACCCATTAGTTGGATATTACGTGTGTTTGGTACCCGCATACATTGGATTTGACTTAAAACTTACAAGCAGCGTACCTTGTGCGATTTTATAGGAAAATACCTTGCTCTGTTCCCTCAACCCTCATCCCTCATTTAAAATAAATTGATCTCCTACTCCCAAAACTTCGAAGATGTAGTCCTGAACCGTTTATTTCATGACCTACCAACAGGCCGGTACATTGACGTTGGAGCGGAAAATCCTGTAACTGATTCCGTCACCAAACATTTTTACGAAAAGGGCTGGTCGGGAATCAATATCGAGCCTGTGACCACCTACTGGAACAAACTGGTTCAGGATCGTCCCCGGGACATCAATCTGAACGTGCTGGTCGGTGCTACTCAGGGCGAGGTGCCTTTTTTCGAAATCGAACGAACCGGATTATCCACGATGAAAACTCCCCCGCCATCGGATACCTTGCATAGTCTGGGATTCTCTGGAACCCCATCGGTAAAACCTATGACTACATTGAAACACATTGTGGATTCGTATGGATTTGAGACCATTGAATTTTTGAAAATCGATGTGGAAGGCGCAGAAAAAGAAGTACTGCTCGGAGCAGATTTCCAAACCTTTCGTCCAAAGGTGATTCTGATCGAATCCGTTGCACCAGTCCTCGAGCTGCGTTACGGCCATTACGCGGTTCCCGTATGGGATGAGTTCGAAGACCTGCTGCTCAGCAGTGGCTACCTGTTTGGATTATTTGACGGACTTAATCGCTTCTATTACCGTCAGGAAAGTCCCGAATTCAAGGATCTCTTATCCTATCCAGCCTGTGTGCTCGACAACTTCAAATTACATCCCAACCACGGAATGAATGGAAAAGAGCAGGTCCGACTGAGAAATCACCTGATTCAACTGATTAAAAAACGTTTACTACCTGATTCATGAACATTACTGCCGCAAAAAACTTACCCGACTCCACGATCTGGTACTACGTATCGGATCTGATGGGATGGAGATACCCCCACCTCACCGGAATCCAGCGTACGATTGTTTTTATGCTCAATGGCTTCCACGAAATGGGTATTGAACCACAGCTGGTTCGATTCAATCCAGGTCGGTTCCGCTTTGAGAAGTTGGACCCGACTGAACTTCCTATCCAGGTCCGCCGATATCTTACACGCACCCAGGAAGAAGCCGCAATCCAGGATGCCACCGAAGGAAAAGATGCTTCTCTCAGTATGCGTGATCGAATCCGAAATCGTGCAGGACAGCATCCCATGTCCAAAGAAGCCTTCGAAAGCCTGCTCGATTTCATCCGTTCTGGAAAAAATCTGAGCAAAAAAACGGGCAACTGGCTGAAATCGAAATTTCCACAGGTAACGGGTAACGACCCGGAACAAACTACCCCGTGCGGCTTTCCTGCTCCTGCTTTTTCAGATGAACAGGGAACACCATGCATTTTAATCTCTCTGAGCGCCTCCTGGGGCATAAAGCGGCATAACGAAGCCCTGTATTCGCTCAAAAAACAGGGATTTTTTATCGTCAGGATGATCTACGATATGATTCCATCGCTGAAACCACACTATGTGACCCAAAAAGAGTCCTCACAATTTGACATATGGGTTAACGAAGTCTTCCAGCATGCCAGTTTACTTCTCGCTATCTCCGAGTATACCAAAAAGGAGATCCACCGATACTGTTCATTACGTGAGATTACTCCACCGCAGGTTCGCGTAGTCCGACTGGGTGACGTATTGGATGTTTCAAAATCGGGTGGCGATAGCAAATCCGAAAGTCAAGATAATTGTCCAGATTTCATCCCGAAACGACCTTTTTTCATCTTTGTGTGTACCTTTCACGTGCGAAAAAATCAGCGCCTCGCTTACGATGCCTGGAGAATCATGCTGGAACAGGATCGAGACCAGTGGCCCGATCTGGTTTTTATCGGTCTAACCCACCCCATCGTGGCCAATCTTATTGATGAGATCAACAGAGATGTGGATGTTCAGGGACACGTACACATACTCAGCAACGTATCCGATCATGACCTGAAATGGTATTACCAGCACTGCAAAGCGACAACTTATCCCTCTTTTTATGAAGGCTGGGGACTCCCCGTGGCCGAAAGTCTGGCCTACGGTAAAGTGTGTATTGCATCCCATACGACCAGTATTCCTGAGATCAGTGACCTGCCCGAATTTATCGATCCCTTTAACGTCTATGAGCTGGTGGCCAAGGTGCAACGTTGCATGAATGATCCTGGCTGGCTGAAAGAAAAGGAAGCCTTGATCAAAGAAAGGTTTGTCCAAACCGAATGGACCCATACCACTGCACAGACACTTCATTATCTGTATCATGATCTACTCACCCGCCCATAACATCGCTTTCGCCCATTATCCTAAATGTGGCGGAACCTCGATCACCGATTGGTTTAAGAACACCTTTGAAGATGCCCAATTTTTGGAAACCGAGCGGTTACACAAAAAGGTCAGTCATATGAATGTTAAAGGAGCAATTGAGTTGATCCGAAAAGGACAAAAAAACAAGTTTTGGAAATTCAACCTGGATAGCAATCCTCCTGTGGCACTCACCGAACTCCGAATCATTGGGGTCTTACGGGATCCATTTGATATGCTGGTGTCCTTGTACACATTCTGGAGAAACGTCCCTTTTACCTTATTTGGGGTGGCAGTTCTTCCTAAAGTGATCCAGACAGCCCGTGAAGAATCATTTTGTCGCTTTCTGGAGGTTGCGATCCTCGAAAGAATAGTTGAAACCTATCATTCATTTTTTAACGTTGACGGACCCTTATGGAATCAGACCTATTTGTTACCCTTCGAAAATTTGGAAAACGGCCTGACTAAACTCTCTTTAGAACTGGATCTTCCAGCATCCAAAGCAGGGCTAAATCGACTCAATGTCAACCCAAAACCGGATCGGAAAATTCACACCTATCTGTATGAAGCCTCATCGCTGCTGGCTGATGTTGAGCAGCATTTTTCCTGGTACTACTCGGAAGCATCTAATCACCTGTATAAAGGATGATCCATACATTGTTCCTTCGAAAGCAACTGAAACGAGTGCTGGTCCGAATAGGCCTGATACAGGGCCGAAAATCGCGCATGGCGTCACACCTGCCCGTACTGGATACCAGATGGTTCTCCACCCTGGCCAACATCCGCATTGCCATGACGCTATCCTGCCACGATTGTGATTCCATCCCCAAAGTCGAGGGTGCCGGGAACATCACTTGCACAGGTAATACCTACCTGCAGACCATGCACAATGGGATCAGGGTCAAGGCCGGTGGCTATGAAGGCGGGTGGATGATGGCGATCATAGCCCGGCTTCAGGGACATCATGAACCCCAGGAGGAATTTCTTTTTCACCAAATCCTGAACCATGTAAGAAGGGAGAGTCTGATGGTGGAGCTGGGCTCTAACTGGTGTTACTATACCAACTGGTACCTGAAACAGGTGCCAGGATCCACAGCAGTGTGTGTGGAACCAGACCTTGCGTCTCTGGAACTGGGTCGATTCAATACCGCATTGAACCATCACCAGGCCCGGTTCATACAGGCTTTCATCGGTCTGGAACAGAAACAGCGTCCCGCCAGCGATACCGAAAACGATCCATTCATCCCACAGTTACACATGCCTGCTCTCAGCCGGGAATTGGACTATAAACCTATCGAAATGCTCCATATCGACATCCAGGGTGCCGAAACATCCTTACTGGAGTCTTTTTCCCTGGACGAGAAGCTGTCAAAAGTCCGATTTATCGCGATTTCCACCCATCACGAGATGATATCCGGAACTGCAACCACACACCAGGATTGTCTGGATAAGCTCCAGCAACTGGGCGCTGTGATACTGGCTGAACATTCCATCGGGGAGTCCTATAGCGGGGATGGATTCATACTCGCCAGTTTTGACACGCAGGACGCTCACCTGATTCTCCCGGGTTTCAGCCGCGCTCCCAAAGCGCTCACAGACCTGTTTTGGGAGCATATGAACCTATGAACAGCTCGTTGAAATGACATGAAGTACTAAGACAGGGTTTAATGCGTATAGTAAAGGACTCGAACGGAAATCGACATCCGCTAATCCCGGATCAGGGATACTTGGTAAGTAGTTCATCGGGACTGAGGGGAAGACCCAGGTCGTTCAACAATATCCCAACGAGCAACTACATGGTTGACTTAAAGTTTTGTGGGTAAAGCGAGGGAACGTCGTTGTACTTGGTTGCCATAATATTTCGCAGCACATGCTCCAGCCACTGTGCCGGATTTACCCCGTGCAGTTTACAGTTGCCAATCAACGTATAGAACATGGCCGCGCGTTGCGCCGCTTTATGCGAGCCGGCAAACAAGAAATTCTTGCGACCGACTACCGTTGACCTTATCTGGTTTTCAACAAGATTATTGTAAATCTCCAGGCTTCCATCCTGCACATACACATTGAGTTTGTCCGTATCCCTCCGACAAATTGCATCTTGATGAGCTTTGCTTTATGAGCTAAAGTTGCGGGATGAAAAAGATGAGTATTGAAACTTACTATGAGCTGTTTTACAGATGGCAGCGATCCGGATTGAGTAAAGCAGCTTTTGCGGATAGCGAGGGAATTTCCAAAGTGAGTTTTTATTCTTGGTGCAAAAAGTTTGAAACCAAGTCCGATTCCCAGGATGCTTCTACTG
>JBILPR010000205.1:0-7807 GCA_044373795.1 Algoriphagus sp.
CCACATAGATCGTGAGGTTATTGTATTCCATTACAAACGTCCCGTGAAGGATTGGTTTGATTATAATATCCCCGCCTTTGGCCGGTATCACATCCTGTGCGAAAGCCGAAAAGGACAAAAAGAAGAATAGTAAAGTAAGGTTTCGGGTCATAGCGTTAAGTTTTGTTCGAATAACGAGATTTTGATAAATCTGTTTGTAGCCTTTGATGAATGGTTTTTTGGGAGAGGTGAAAAGGGTTTTGGGAAGGTTGGGGGAGGGATCGCAAATTTCACTTAGCATTTTTCCTCAGAGGGATATAGGAAAACATTGTACGTGTGAATGGTGACTTTTACTGGATTATCTTTTCTAATTTCTCCGGTTCTTGCCTGTTATCTCAAATTGAAAGGAGGATTATCTAATCTTCTGTTTGCTCGTAAACTAACAGGTAGTCTCTTACAATTTTTATTCTCACTTTATCGATGTCAGTCGGCTTTCCTATTTGGGGATAGTCTTTGAGAATAGACAAAGCTTCTCTAAAAAGTGAATAGAGCTTTTTGCTATAGGAAGTTGACTCGGTTCGATTTTTCCAATATTCCAAAATTTCTTTTCTGTCGGATTGGGCTCTAAGGGAAGATTATTCGTTTAGCCATTCATCGATTTCTTTATTGGCCGCTTCCTCTGTTAAAAATTTTCCTTTTTTAATTTGTCCCCTTGCTTCGCTGATTTCCTTTTTTTTGGCGTCATTTAATTTAAAAACTTCTATATCCCCATTTTCGAGGTCAAGAAGGCGAGATGCTTCTTTCAAGATTTTTTCAATTGGCCGATTCCTTAATTCGGCAGTAGACATTTGCTTTTCAGTTTGTTTCAAGTTAATAATTTGCGATCAGAACATTGAATTGATCCTGTATTTGTGATGGTATGTAGCTAAATATAAGTCTCTTACAGCAGAGATAAATCAGGGGTTTACACCTAATAAGGGAATTGAGATTCCTTCGAAAAAGAAGGAGGAAGTTCAAAACCAACAAAGTGGAGTGTTGAACTTTAATGGAATAATCGCTGCGATCAAGGGAGAGGGCATTGAAATTCAATTTTTTAGTGGTGCTGATAGAGACTTATTCGACTCAAAATCCTTCAAGGTTGTCCCGTCTTTCTTTTTCCATTCGATCAGTCCGTTTGCGGCTCTACCCATAACTATTGCGGCGGCGGTTGATGGACTTGAGAAAATATTGTCTTCAACAAATTCAAGATATTCATCTTTGGTTTTTAGGATGCCTTCGTCAATTAGTGTTTCCCGAAGTTGGGAAAGGCTTGCACTAAAAGATGGAGTTATCGTCCCTGCTGCTTTTGATCCTTTTAAGACTAAAAAGCCTTCTGATGTAGGTTCTCCTTGTCCATCAGCACCTCTGACAGCTTTAATGAAAAAGCTTTCCTGTTTTCTTTTTGCTTTAAACTCTCTTTTCTCTTCAAAGACTTTGTGCCCAAGAGTATTCACCATCATTTTGATATTCTCAATGAATTCTTCCATTTCGGCTTTGTCCGATTCAGAGATTGAAGATTGGGTTGGCGTGATTGAATTTTCAATTCTATACCGATTCGTAATCCTAGCCAAATCAAAAAGTCTATTCTCCAAGTATTTAATATGAGCCTTGTTAAGGTTATCATCCTTACTGAGAAAGACAATTGCTTCATTCCAAAAATCTTTCTGGGTCAAATGTTGACTTAATCGCTTCAAAATTGATTCAGCCTCTCCGATATATACCTGATCTTTTCCTTCATCGTCTTTCCCGAAAAGAAGATACACTGCGGTACTTATTAAGTCCGCCCGATCGGAGCAATCTTTGATTTTAATCCTTGGGATCTTGTAGGCTTTACCCGACCAATTGGATAGCTCACAACTCATTCTACCGTTCGGGTCGCCGTCTATTAAGAATATTTTTATAGTCTTACCAAATCTCATTTTTTAATTTATCAATTCTCAATCCTTCATTTTAAATTCCCCATTCTCACCCAGCCCAGCCTTCTCTGTCCAAACTCCTGTACTGAATCGCTTCGGCGAGATGCTCAACTTTGATGTTTTCACTTCCCGAGATATCCGCGATCGTACGGGAAACTTTCAGGATTCGGTCATAAGCTCTGGCACTGAGTCCCAGTCTTTCCATGGCGGTTTTGAGAAGAGATCTTCCTGCGTCATTGATTTGGCAGACTTCCTTCACGAGATGTGAAGGCATCATGGCATTACAAAAGACTTCCGGGTTGTCTTTGAATCGTACCACTTGAATTTCCCTTCCGCGGATCACTCGCTCGCGAATTGATTTACTGGATTCGGTTTTGCGAGTGGAGGTCATCTCGTCAAATTTCACCGGAGTCACTTCCACATGTAGATCGATGCGATCCAGCAGCGGACCGGAAACCTTGTTCAGGTAGCGCTGCACTATGCCCGGACCGCAGACACATTCCTTGTCCGGATGATTGTAATACCCGCAAGGACAAGGATTCATACTTGCTATCAACATAAAGTTGGCTGGATAGTCCACCGAAACTTTGGCTCTTGAGATCGTTACTTTCCGTTCTTCCAGCGGCTGGCGCATCACCTCCAAAACTGCCCGTTTGAATTCAGGTAATTCATCCAGAAAAAGCACCCCGTTGTGTGCCAGAGAGATTTCTCCCGGTTGTGGATTGCCACCACCGCCTACAAGCGCCACATCCGAAATCGTATGGTGTGGACTTCGAAAAGGACGTTGAGCCATCAAAGAGCCATTTTTCCCGAGTTTGCCGGCGACCGAGTGTATCTTGGTTGTCTCCAATGCTTCCACCAGCGAAAGCGGAGGGAGGATGGAGGGAAGTCGCTTGGCAAGCATAGTTTTGCCGGCTCCGGGAGGGCCGATCATGATCACATTATGACCTCCGGCCGCCGCGATTTCCATCGCACGTTTGATGTTTTCCTGGCCTTGGACATCGGCAAAGTCGAACTCGATATGATCCAGAGAATCATAAAAAATCTCCCTGGTGTCGGTCACGAGCGGTTCGATGACCAAGTCTCCCTGAAGAAACAGAATCGCATTTTGAACCGTATCCACGGCGATGATGTCAAGGTTATTGACGATGGATGCTTCTTTGGCATTTTCCATCGGAAGAATAAAACCTTTAAATCCACGCTTCCGTGCTTCGATGGCGATGGGAAGGACACCTTTTATCGGGCGAAGATTCCCGTCAAGTGAGAGTTCGCCCATGATCACATACTCTCCAAGAGTGGGGAAATCCACCTGCTCTGAAGCCTGTAGGATACCCATTGCAATCGGGAGATCATAGGCGGAACCTTCCTTTCGGATATCCGCCGGGGCAAGGTTGATGACCACTTTCTGTCGTGGCATTCGGTAACCGAAATATTTCAGGGCGGATTCCACTCGCTGCTGAGACTCCTTTACGGCACTGTCCGGCAAACCCACCATAAAAAAGCTTGTTCCCTGACCTACGTTGACTTCGATGGTGATAAGATTTGCATCCACACCGGATACTGCACTTCCAAAAGTTTTTGCGACCATATGAATGAAAAAAAAGAGATCTACTTAGTATCTTGAATATAGTAGTTTGAGAAAATTAAATCTTTACTGAGGAGGAATATTTTGTTTGAAAGGAATTGTTTCGAGTAGTGATTTGGCCGTTAGAATTTTATTTTTTCCAAACAGCTGAAATCCTACGGAACGATAGATAGAATACTTTTCGAGGCTTTTAGAAAAAAAAAAGGAAGCCATTCGAGCTTCCTTCCCAATGTCAATCAGAAATTTTTTAATCCGTGATGTTCTGTCTCTTTGCAATATTACTCTGATCTGACTCACCGGGTTTGGTGGTTCGGGGTACCGAAGCAGGTGGTGCATGAGTGGTTTTTCGATGCTCAAAGTCATACAGCTTTGCCTTAAGAGAATTCATTTCTACTTCTCGTTTGCTCATTTGCTCGTTGATTCCTTTCATCGTCATAGAGCTCGAGCCCCAGGTTATCAAGAAGAGGATTGCACCGATCAGGAATACTGTGACCATCGCATCAGCGGTGATTTCCTCCATTCCAAACATTCCTCCTAAGGAGCCAAAACCAAGGAAAAAAATCAGAAAAGCACCAAAATAAACCAGTAAGACAATTTGCAGGATTTGATTTAGCTTTTTCATATGATTATAATTTGATTTTTTAAGGCCATATGGAATCTCGCAAGGCCCATACCATTCCAGTGTGGGTCGCATGCGCTATGCTTGATTTCATACGATTATTAATTAGTTGTTCTAAATATACTTAAACAGACTGAATACTCGAAAGCTTCTGGTAAAGACCCTCGATCTGATTGAGTTCGGCGTGTGTTCCCCGTTGCACGATTTCCCCTCGCTCGATCACCAAAATTTCATCTGCATGCTGGATTGTGCTCAGTCTATGTGCGATCACCAGAGTGGTCCGATTGTCCATCAGCTTAGTCAGCGCTTCCTGTACCAACAATTCTGATTCAGAATCCAGAGCAGAAGTGGCCTCATCCAGGATCAGAATGGGAGGATTTTTCAGGACTGCCCGTGCTATGCTGATTCTTTGTCTTTGACCTCCGGAAAGCTTGGATCCTCGTTCGCCGATGGAGGCTTGGTAGCCGCCTTCCATTTGTACGATAAAATTGTGAGCGTTGGCGATTTTCGCAGCTTCGATCACTTGCTCCTCGGTCGCATCTTCGATTCCGAAGGCGATGTTGTTAAATATGGTATCGTTGAAGAGGATGGATTCCTGGGTCACGATTCCCATGAGTTCGCGGAGATTATGCACCTCAAACTCCCGGATGTCGACGCCATCGAGGAGGATTTTTCCTTCTGTGGGATCGTAGAATCTCGGGACCAAATCCGCAAGCGTAGATTTTCCTCCACCGGAAGGACCGACGAGTGCGATGGTTTTTCCTGCTTTCAGTTCGAAATTGATGTTGTTCAATACTTTCTGATCCTGATAAGCAAAGCTCACATTGTCGAAGACGATAGACTTTTCGAAGCTCTTCAATGGCTTCGAGACTACTGGGGATTTGATCTGGGAAGTCGTATCGACTACTTCGAAAATTCGCTCTGCCGAGGCAATTCCACGCTGAATGCTGCTGACGGCGCGGGAGATTTCTTTCGCAGGATTCAGCACCTGGGTGAAAATAATGATGTAGGTGATGAAGTCCGAAGCGCTGAGATCAGACTCGCCGCTGAGAACCATACTACCTCCGTAAACGAGGATTCCTGCGACTACGAAGACGCCCATGAACTGGGAAATTGGCGAAGCGAGTTCGTTTTTGCGGGCCATGTTCACATTTACATCTGCATAATAATCCGTCTCCACGTCAAACTTGCCAGTCATAAATCGCTCTGCATTGAATGCTTTGATCACTCGCATTCCCCCGAGGGTTTCATCCAGAATGTTGACAATCCTTCCGAGCGACTGCTGACTTTGCACCGCTTTTTTCTTCAATTTTCTTGTGATCCCGCCGATGATCGCACCCGAAATCGGGATGATCAGGATGGTGAAAAGTGTCAGTTTGACCGACATAATAAACAAAACTGCGAAGTAAAGAATAATCGTAGCCGGCTCCCTAAAAACGACTCTGAGTGACTGTACGATGGTATTTTCCACTTCCTGCACGTCATTCGTCATTTTGGACATGAGGTCGCCCTTGCGTTCGCTTGAGAAATACCCGATGTGCAAAGTGCTCACCTGTCGGAAAATGTCCATTCGCATCCGCTTGATCACGACTGCTCTTACATTGGCCAAAACAACTCCGGAGAGATAGGCGAAAAGATTCGAGAGGAAAACTGAGAGTACGATGATGCCACAGACAAAGTACAGCGTTCCCATTTTCCCGTAAGTCTCGGAAATCTCCAGAAAAGTATGGTTGAATAAGTGGGTGAAGTAGCCAATGGAAAAGCTGAAAGAAGGCTTTTCCTGGTATTGAGCAAGTCCTTCCGGATCGACCTGCTCGAAG
Organism: Algoriphagus sp.; assembly: GCA_044373795.1. Taxonomy (GTDB): domain Bacteria; phylum Bacteroidota; class Bacteroidia; order Cytophagales; family Cyclobacteriaceae; genus Algoriphagus. The sequence continues at coordinate 5,959 of JBILPR010000205.1, forward strand.
ATCACATCAAAGAGCGGCTTGAGCAAAGTGAAATTGAGCAAGCCAAAAACGATCGCCAGAAAGGCATAAATCACATAGACAGGCACGAATTTTCCATAAGGCTTGGCATAGGAAAGAATTCGCAGATAGGTCTTCATGGCAGTTTATTCGGTAAATAGGCCGCGAAGTTACGCAAAATTGCGCTCGCAGGATTTTCTAGTAATTGTAATCAGGTCTCAGGAAGTTCCATCGAATCCCCAATTGTACCAATTGATTGACTTCCGGACTGTCCAGATCTTCGGCTGTTCTCCTGCGGAAAGTATGGGTCGCATCGATGAAGAAATTATGCCTGAGCATATAGCTGGCATTTAGATTTGATTGAATAACCTGATTTTCCACACCCTGACCAATGAAGTTGTTATACAGTCCGGTCGGACTTCCTTCGACTCTGTTTTTTAGCACGTCACCGCCCCAGTTTGTTTCGGCATCTTCGTCAGTTCCAAATAACTGATACATACCGGTCAGGGTGAGATTGAGTTTTGGAATCGGCTGATATCTGACGATTCCGACAAACTCCCGGAAGTTTGCACCGCGAGGATGTGTGAGCGGAGTGCGCCAATTGGAGTAGGATTGGAAGTCCACCTTTTCCTGAAAAGTATAAGGTCTTGCCTGATTCCATTCAAATTGAAAATCCAGGTTCGAGACACCAAAGACATTGATGTATTTATAACCAAGCTGAACTCCGTATTTATTTCGCTTGGATCCCTCGCCGCTGATTCCGAAGAATTCCTCAAAGACAAATTCATCCAAGGCAAACTGACCGTAGAGTTCCATTCCAGGATAGACAAGCCATTTGTAATCAATTCCCAGCATGACTTTGTCCGGAGAACCTTGCTGCTGCTCCACCCAACGGAAGAAAACAAAGGGATTGAAATAGTTGAAATCAATCTTATCTGTCATCACCGATTCATAAAAACCCAAGTTGAGCTTCTTGCCCACATTCAATCCTAATCTGTGAAATGAGAAAAACTTCTGAGGATATTTCCCGTCTGTTGGTCTGCCTCGGTTATAAAAAACATCCGCATTCATCTGGGTCCATAAGTTGGTCAACTGAAACTTCCAGACTTTAGTATTCAGCTTCACAAACATGTAAGGATTGGAAAAGTCCGACAGTAAAAAGGAGCGATATCCCTCTCCGACAAAATTCCGATCGTGACCCACCTGCGCTTCGATGTTTTTGGTAAGGTGAAAATTCACATGCCCCAATGCTGAGAAATAGCTGTAGCCATCGGATTCATATTCTTTCCAAAAACCTTCTCCCGGAACTGCCCCGTTATATTCTGCGGTGTTTTTTACCCAACTCGGGAAGAAACCTTCTGAGGAGGTCAGGTAAGTGTAAAACCCAACTTTCTTGTCAATGGATCCTCTTATTGCGAGGCCTCTTGTTAATCTGTTCGGGTTTCGGTCGTTGTCAGATTCGAAACCACCATTTATGTAGAGGACGGGATTGACATGAATATTAAATTCGTCACTGTTGTAATAAGTGAAGTCACCGGGTCTTTTGTACAAGGCTTTCAAAAATGGTTTCTTTGAAAGCTTGGTTTCCTGCTCCACAAATTCCCAGTTGTCCTGTGCCAGATATTGGAGATTGAATTGATCCGCCCGAGAACGAATCACCGCTGAATCCAGCGCAAGACTTTCCAGGTATTTAGCCACATGATCTCTTCTTTGAGGTTTGTAGCCGGTGTTGAAAAAGGAATTGGTTTTGCCTTGGAGAATTTCATAGCGCTCAATTCGATGATAATAATCCCGGTCAAAAGGGATGTAGGATCCTTGGGCAAGTGAGAAAAAGGGCAGCGAGTAAGATGCT
>JBILPR010000206.1:0-7764 GCA_044373795.1 Algoriphagus sp.
AAAAATCATAAATCCTCTACTAAAGTAGTTGCGGGAATTGCCCTGAATAATCAAGGTGAATTTGTTTTGGAAGCCAGACAATTGAGTTGGGTTTTAGGATTTCACTTAAATCCCTTGAGACTGAAAGATCTGAGCTTTTCAATGGGGAGTTCTATGGGTTGGCTCCCATTCAAGATCTTTCTCTATCAATCTTACTTTAGTGATCAGAGGAGAAAATTCACCTATAGAGAAATAAAACCATTGTAAAGAAAGATAAATATGACCACAATTTTAGACTTCATATAACCCAATGACTAATCTCCTTTCCCCTAAAAAAGTAAAATCTTACCTGATTGAATTCGTGATGCTATTTTCTGCGGTTACCCTTGGATTCTTTGCGGAGAATTATAGGGAAACATTAGTGGATCGAAAGACTGAAAAAATGTATCTCGAATCCCTGGTAGCTGATCTTAGTCAAGATACTTTAAAAATTGATTTTAGCATTGAATCCAAGCTTATTAAGGATACGTATTTCGATTCACTCTATTCAATTTTATATCAAAAGTCTAAACCTTGGCCAACGCGAAAACTTTATTACATGGCGAGGTTTTTAATGATAAGGGAGCCTTTTTATGGTACGGAGGGAACAATCAAACAATTGGAAAATTCCGGAGGATTTAAGTTGATTCGAAACCACTCTTTAATTGACAAAATCAATCGGTACACTGCCGCCAAAGAGAAAATCTACCAAATCCAGATTGCACGAGATTTAAACAGTCTGCCCTACAAGGAAGCTGCAGGAAAAGTATTCCTTGCTAAGGAATTGGCCTTTTTATTTGATCCCACCAAATTTAAAGGTAGGCCTTACTCAATGGGAGAACCGGATTCGGATCCTCCATTAATTGGCAATGAACTCCAGCTCAATGATTTTTTTTATTGGGCATCGAATGACGTGTTCATCGAACGCAACAGTCGGGTGCTTTTAGAAAATTTACGAGTCTCAACCAAAGAATTATTGGTTGACTTGGACAAAGAATTAAATAAATTCTAGACCATGAGCACCGACAAATCCCTCCGACAAATTAAAAGCTGGAAATCCTATTTTTTGGATTTTTTCATGATTTTTTTAGCAGTGACGCTTGGCTTTTTCGCAGAGAGCTACCGCAGTGATTTGGCTGATGTAAAGAAATCAAATCAGCTAAAAAAGGCGATTGCCATAGATATGAAAAAGGACATCAAGCAATTGGAGGAATACAACGCACAAATCAATTTTATTCTCAGAATGATTGATCGAATGGATTCTCTGCTAGATGTAAACCCTAAAGAGGTATATCAAAGGGATTATTATAACACGTTGATCAATTACAGTATCATCTATTCATTTTCAGTAAGTGATAAGAGTTTGCATCAAGCTGAATCAATGGGTTTTATTCAAAATTATCACAAAGAAAACTTAGGTGCTGACATACTGAAGCACCAATATTTTTTGAAGGATTTAAAATATACTGAAGGTTTGATTACGGAGGTATATATGGACTATTTCAAAGAAATCATTCCTTCGATTACCGATCCTAAATTATACAGGAAGGTTTGGACCTATCCCTTGGGCGAATTAAAATCAAAAAAAGGAATTGCTCCTGTCTCAAAAGAAACAAGAAAGCAGCTTGATTACTTCTTTGCACAGGCCACTATTGCCTTGACTATGGTAAAATTGGATGCGGACTCTGTTATGTTTTATGCAAACAAAATCAAAAATGAAATTGAAAAATAGTCAGATCTCTCTACTCCTTTTATTCTTAATTCTGGTCCTATTCAGCAGTTGCGCTGCAATTAAGGAGGGGGAAAGCTGGAAAATGCTGCCTGAGGATAAAACGATTGGGCTTACTTTGCTTTGGGAATTACCTGAGGAAAAGATCAAAGAAATGCTGCCTGCAGACCAAATACCGCGAATCAGAAACGGAAATGGAGTGCTGATGCTTTTTTTGGCAAGTACTGAATCCTATTCCGTTGGCGAAAAAAAATATGGCAAACTAGGAGTTGCACATCTTATCATCCCCTTACAAAATTCAATTTCAATCCCCGAAACTATCGGTTTAAAAAACCAGCCTATTATCTCGGGACTGAAACAGGTAGGCTTTCCGGTGAAATTCGGAGATGTCAGCCTTTCCCTAAAAGAAATGGAAGATTCGGTCAAAGTGGTTGGAAGTATTGATTTTGAAAATGGAAAATTGAGTTTTGCCGGCTCCGCCGAAAATAAAAAAGGTGGACTGGTAAATCTTCCCCAAACTACCTTGATTGGAAAAAAATCATCTAAATACATACTCAGTGGGCCAGAATTTTACCGTCCAATTGCATTTCAGACTATCCATGTTGAGCAGGAAGGGGAAACCTGGATGAAACAACTCAAATTAGACTTACCGCCAAATCGAGTTTGGGTGAATGTGGATTTTGGGATTGATTTTGAATTTTACAAAAATATACCTGTACGCTTCAAACCATGAAAATCCGTGTGTAAGCGTCTAATTATACTATTAGGGTGTCCCATCAACTCCCCATGATCCTGTATAAATGAAATCCCACAAACTGATGATTATTATAGGGTATTATTCTATCTGGCCTAAAAAAAACAAATTGAAAAACATGAAATATTTCCTTCTCTTTTATTTGCTATTCATCTGTAACGTAACCTTCGCTCAGAAAAATATAAACCCAGCATTTGGGAAAAACAATACGCTTGATGCTTTTGAAAAGGAAATCCAAAGAGAAATATCAGATGGGAATATTGCCGGTGCAGCCTATCTTTTTTATCATGATGGAAAGATAGTCCGTAAAAAAGCATTTGGACAGTCCGATGTGGATTCCCATCGTCCGATGCAGACTACCGACATTTTCAGACTGGCTTCAATGACCAAACCCGTTGCATCTCTTGCGCTTCTATTGCTGCAGGAGGATGGTTTGATCAACATGAATGATAGGTTAGATAAATACCTACCAGCTTTTGCTGAACCTGTGGTGATGAATCGGATAGATACCTTGAACGGTACCGTCCTGATTCAAACTCAACCTGCAAAAAACCCAATTTTACTTAGGCACTTACTTACCCACTCTGCAGGGTTTGCCAGTCAATATGGAGGTGAATTAGGAGGTCTTTACCTCGCATCATTTCCAAATCCCTATGCAAATGATATCAAGTATTTTGTTGACGGTGTCGCCAAACTCCCACTAAACCATGAGCCTGGTGAAGGTTGGATATATGGCCCTTCAATCAACGTAGCTGCCAGGGTAATTGAAGTAGTGAGCGGAATGCCTTTTCAGGATTTCCTTCAAAAAAGAATTCTTGATCCAATGGGAATGAATGACACTAAGTTCTTTTTGGAAACCTCTGATGCGGAAAGATTAACTACACTTTACATGTTAGATGGAGATGGAAAGCTGGTGGTAAAAGACCGCGGTTCAGTGGCGAGCTCCTTAATATCTTGGCAGAAAGTATACTTTAGCGCCTCCGGAGGATTGACGTCTACACTTGATGATTATCTGAAGTTCTGTATCATGATTCTTAATGATGGTATTTATGATGGGAAAAGGATAGCCAAACCTGGAACTATAGCACTGATGAAAACTGATCAGCTACCCCTGAACATCAACGCCGATTTAAATACCCAACCGGGTCAACTTTCAGAAGGATTTTCTTTTGGCTACCAAATTGTAAGACAAGAAAGTAACAGAAGCCTAAAAAAGAAGGGAACGCTCTCCTGGAGTGGTGCAACGGGTCCTATATTTTTTATTGATCCGGCTATGCAGCTTGTCGGTATATATATGATCCAATTGCAACCCAACTCACAGATCATCAGTAGAAAAACATTTGCCGATTGGATGATCAAGTCAATCATGCCCTAATGCCTTCAATTAATAGGATTAAACATATTTAAATACATATTGCCATGAAAACTAACTCCCTGATTACATTCTTTATTTTACTTGTCTTTACAGGACACTCCTTTGCCCAAAAAGATCAATTCTCGGATCAAACTAAGGAAGTCAACGGTGAAAGATTAGGCCGAATAGACCGTGTATTCGAAGAATATGTTTCAAATCAATGGATTAATGGTGGAGAGGTAATTGTATATCACCAGGACCAATTGATTTACCACAAAGCCCATGGCTACAGAGATGTAGATCAAAAAGAACATTTAGAAAAGAATTCCATTTATAGAATGGCTTCACAGACTAAATTGATTACAACGGTAGGAATTATGATGCTTTTGGAGCAGGGGAAATTCCTCCTTAATGATCCGATTTCTAAATTTTTACCTGAGTTTAAAAACCCACTGGTTTTGGATTCATATAATGAGTTGGACACCACTTTCACGACAATTCCTGCCACCAGGGAAATTACCTTCAAAGACCTCTTGACACATACATCAGGAATTGGTTATCCTCAAATTGGAAGTCCTCAAATGACGGCTATTTATTATAAATCGGGTGTTTATGGTGGTTTAGGTTTAGTTAATGAAACTACACTTTCAAATCAAATGGGGCTTTTGGCAAAAACCCCTTTATTTAACCAGCCAGGTGAAAAATACACATATGGCTTGAATATAGACTTATTGGGTTATTTAATAGAAGTGATTTCAGGCCAATCTTTATGGGATTTTTACCAAAAAGAAATTTTTGAACCGTTAGGAATGAAAGACACTTGGTTTTTTCTACCAGAGGATAAACATGCCAGACTCGTTCCTTTGTATTTAGAAACAGAAAATAGAACTGTAACAAAAGCAAGTGAATATTTCGATATTGGTGGCAAAACCTTGTCCAATTACCCTATTGCAAAGGGTTCTTATTATTCAGGTGGAGCTGGATTGTCTTCAACTGCAGAGGATTTTACCACCTTTTTGAGAATGATTTTGAATGGCGGAGCACTTAATGGCCATAAAATTTTATCAAGTGCTTCGATTCGATTAATGACTACCAATCAAATTGGAAGTTTAGAATTTTCAAATGGTGGAAAAGGAAATAAATTTGGTTTAGGACTGATTCTGGTCACAGAAGAAAGTGGTACCAATTCCCTTGTTACTCCTGGGTCTTTTGAAGCTGGTGGAGCTTTCAGTACCTATTTTTGGATTGATCCTAAAAGGAAAATTATTGGTCAAATGATGCTAAATAAATTCCCAAATAGCCATTTTGATTTGTTTAGAAAATTTCAAAATCTCGTTTATCAAGCATTAGATTAAAATCCTGAGTCGGCCCCCATTTCTTACAAATATCCTTCTAAAAATGAGATTGGATGGAGGGATTTTATTTCTTTTGTTTAGTCGAAGAGAAAAAAGACTGCAGGATTTCCTGATTTCTTTGCTCAGGGTGGGTCATTTTCATATGGTTATAATTCAAACAAATTTGTAATCAACACAGGCTTTCAAATGTGAATATTATTCAATGAAAAGGTGAGGTTGGAATATGATGTGGAGCGATACGATCGGTATAAGCGAACCTTGGCTTATGTGTACCTGGACGACGGGACTTTTTTGAATGCGCTGTTGGTAAAGGAAGGCTATGCGAGTGCAGCTACTTTTCCTCCCAATGTCAAGTACTCGGAATACTTTGCAAAGCTTCAGCGGGAAGCCAGAAATAAAAAGCGGGGGATGTGGAAGGATTGAAATAATGCCTTCCGGTCAATAAAAAAACCAAGCCTGATTTAGGCTCGGTTTTAGTCAACATTTTCTTTTTGGCTTCTTTTCCCTCCTTTCGATATCTGCGGATAATTAGATAAACAATTAGTGGTCTTCAGAATCTTAACCTTCGGTTATTGTCTTTAAAATTAGTTGGAATTGAAATCCCCCCGCCCACTTTGGAAGGGGGAATCCCATCGATTACAGCTTCAAGCCTCTGTTTTAATTTGGGACACCAGCTTTGCCAACAGTCATCGAAATAAAATAGAAATCAGACGTATTAGATTCTCTGAAATTCATTGACGAACCTGAAGTGCTTAGAGATTCGGCGAAGTAAACCCCAATTTCGTCAATCCTGCTTTCACTTCCGGGGCGCCCATAAATAGCTTCCAACCCAGACCGGTTCGGTGATTTTCGATCATTGCGATCATCGGACCCTGATCAATCGCCAAATATTTGGTTGGGTAAAAATCATGATGCGGACTCATCGCGTCGTAAAAACCATATTTTCCCAGGATTTTGTCTCCATAGTTGTAATACAGGTTTTTGATGACTTTCATGGATTCTTCCGGCGTGTAGGGAATTGAGGAAACCGCAGCGGTAGGAGAAATAACTCCATTGTCATTTTCCGGTCGGTGAGCATTGTAGAAGTTGATGGAATAGGAAGCAGTCAAACCCCAAAGGTTTTCTCCATAGCCTTCGAAATCTCCGGGATTCTCTATGCACCAGGCCCGGTTGATCAGGGTATGATTGCGATTTTCCTGCTCATAGTCCGCGTATCTGTCTTTTAGCCCCATGGGATTCAAACCCAGATAGGAATAATGTGCCCAGAAAAGCGGCCCGCCTTTTTCCTCCGATCCATTGTGTTTGAGTTGAAGTGGAAGGTCATACGCGATGTTGTTTCCTTTGATTCCTCCATTCCGAGCCCAACCGGTGTGGTATGCTGCGGAATCTATCGTGTAAGTCGGTGAAGAAGCTGCCAGGACATACGTGATCAGACATTCGTTGTAGCCTTCCAAAGCAAAATTCATATCCCATCCGTAATCAGGAGACCAGTGCCAGTAGAGAACATACTTGCCGCCTTGGGTATGCCAGCTCCACTCCATTTCTTCCCAAAGTGCGTTGATCCGCTGCGCAAGAGCTTTTTCTCCCTCGGTTCCATTTTTGTAATACTCTCTCACTGCCAAAAGTCCCTGCATCAGAAATGACGATTCGACCAGGTCGCCCCCGTTGTCTTTAGGACCAAAAGGCTTTGTTTTCCCTGTTTTTCCATCGATCCAGTGTGCCCAAATTCCGTGGTATCTATCCGCTTTTTCGAGAAATCCAACTATCCGCTCCATCCGAGCCAATCCTTGCTCTTTCGTTACCCAACCCCTCTCTATTCCGGCGATCAACCCAAAAAGGCCAAAGCCAGTGCCTCCCGTCGTTACGATGTGTGCATCGTTGGCAGAATATATCCCATCCAAATGGATTCTTTCGGGCGCCATACCGGAGTTAGGCTCTGCTCCATGCCAGAAATAACGAAAAGTGTAATATTCAACCATGTCCAGGAGTTCATCGTCAGACATCTTGCGAGTGGCTGTTTTCTCTGAAGCCAAAACCAATGTGTCCTGCGCTTGATTTGCACGAATCTCATAACTCAGCTCTGATTCATTCCCAAGATCAGAGACGAAGTCCAGGTAAAGCGTGTCAGTAGTTTCGCCTCTTTGAGTGAAATTTTCCCCGTCCAAACTTACCCAAACAGCGTAGCTTTTGGCTTCAGCGGATGGGTTCCATCTAAGCTCCACATGGCGATCATATGGATCTATTTCCAATAATCCTGATTCATTCTCACTGCTTTGGCAGGAGAGCAAACTCAAACCAAACAGAAAAGAAATGCGTTGAAATATATGTTTCATGGGGTATTTTTTAAATGAAAATACCCGGATTATCCTGATTTAATGAGTATCAGGGTCCGGGATTTTCAAAGGTTTAAAGTCTGGAAGTTGAGTTGATATCAACTTAAGCTTTCCATTTTTGGATATTCTTAAATCAGGAAAATTTAGTATCCCGGATTTTGGATTAAGACCCCGCCACTGATATCAATTTCAGCTTGGGGTATCGGGAACACTTCATGCTT
>JBILPR010000207.1:0-7762 GCA_044373795.1 Algoriphagus sp.
TCCCCTCCATAGTTTCCCGGGATGGATTTTGAAACCACTTCTGAGTTTTCTTCATTTTCTGCAACTTTCTCTGACTTTTCACAAGCAGTGGTAAAAGCAAAAACTAAAGCGAGGAGGAGTAAATTTGATCTTTTCATAGCATTCAGGTTTAGAACTTCAAAAATAGATTTTTGATTCATCAGAAAAAGCGAAAACAGGAAGTTTTGTAATAAATTTTAAATTCAGAATATTCTGAAAAAGCCTGTTTTTTTGAAATAAAATCGATTGAGAAAAAGAAATGAAACAATTTTTTCAATATATCTTCAGATTTTTTAACAATCCTGTAATTTTACATACCATTCTGAATTATTGACCCTACACATGTCTCAAACCATAAAGTTTATCATTGACTTTGACAGTACCTTTACACAAGTAGAAGCTTTGGATATTTTAGGGGAGATCAGCTTATCAGGTGATCCCGATCGTGATGTAAAACTTCAGGCCATCAAAGATATTACTGACAAAGGAATGGATGGATCGATAACCTTCCGCGAAAGCCTGGAGCAACGATTGAAAATCCTCAAGGCCAACAAATCACAAATCACTGATTTGATCGCGGCATTGAAGAAAAGAGTTTCCAAATCCTTCGATAGAAACAAAGAATTCCTTCTTGAAAACGCAGAAGATATCTATATCATTTCCAATGGGTTTAAGGATTTCATCATCCCCATAGTTGGTGATTTTGGAATCCGCAAGGAGAATGTTTTTGCAAATGAATTTGTATACGATGAGCATGGAAACATCGTGGATTTCAACCGAGAAAATCCCCTTTCCAAAAATAATGGCAAGGCCGAGACCATCAGAAGAGTAAATCTTGAAGGAGATATTTATGTAATTGGGGATGGCTACACCGATTATGAAATCAAAGCCTCCGGGCTGGCCAATAAGTTTTATGCATTTACGGAGAATGTGTCGCGGCCCCGAGTAATCAAAGAGGCTGACCACATTGCCCCGAGTTTAGACGAAATCCTATATATCAATAACTTGAATACGAAATTCTCCTATCCAAAAAGTCGAATTAAAGTTTTGCTTTTGGAAAATGTGCATCCTATCGGAATCGAACTTTTCAAAGAAGAAGGTTACCAGGTAGAAGTAGTGAGCTCAGCTATGAGTGAAGAGGAGCTTTGCGAAAAAATCAAAAACGTTTCCATCTTGGGCATCAGATCCAAGACGAACGTAACCAAAAAAGTCCTCGAAAATGCAAACAGATTGATTGCAATCGGAGCTTTCTGCATCGGTACCAATCAAATCGACCTTGAGACTTGTCAGGAAAAGGGAATTGCTGTTTTCAATGCACCGTTCAGCAACACGCGATCCGTGGTAGAAATGGCGATTGCGGAGATCATCTTTCTGATGAGAAACTTCGTGGACAAGAGTAAGGGAATGCACGTTGGGAAATGGGACAAATCAGCCACCGGAAGTTTTGAGATTCGAGGCAAAAAGCTCGGAATCGTAGGTTATGGAAATATCGGAGCCCAGCTTTCAGTTCTTGCAGAAAATATGGGTATGAATGTATTCTATTACGACGTGATCGAAAAGCTAGCACTTGGAAATGCTACCAAGCTAAATTCACTCGAGGAATTGCTAAAAACTTGTGACATAGTTTCCCTACATGTCGACGGTAGAAAAGATAACAAATGCCTTCTTGACCGGGAAAAAATCGGAATGATGAAGCAAGGTGCTGTTTTGGTGAACCTGAGTCGTGGTCATGTGGTGGACATTCCTGCACTTCGCGATGCCATATTATCCGGCCAGTTAGCAGGATGTGCGGTAGACGTTTTTCCGGAGGAACCAAAAAACAACACGGAAATGTTCGAGTCAGAACTTCGCGGTCTGCCAAATACAATCCTCACTCCTCATATCGGTGGTAGCACACTAGAAGCACAGGAAAATATCGCCCGTTTTGTTCCTGGAAAAATCATGGAATACGTAAACACAGGAAATACTTATAATTCTGTCAATTTTCCGAATATTCAACTTCCATTCCTTAAAGAAGCGCACAGGCTAATCCATATCCATCACAACGAACCGGGAGTATTGGCAAAAATCAATCAGATTTTAGCTAACTACAATATCAATATCGTCGGACAGTATCTTAAAACCAATGAAAAGATTGGGTATGTGATCACCGATATAGATAAGGCCTATTCAAAAGATGCGATTGAAGCGATGAAGCTTATACCCGGTACTATCCGATTCAGGATGCTTTACTAAGATTTACAGCCTCGAAGAAATTCGAGGCTTTTTTATGATTTGTGGATTCTCAATTGACCGAGTATAATCATGCTTGCAAAAAAGGTCCAAATCACAATCGGATAAATCAAATAAGAAAGGTTGGCTGAAAAAGCGGAAATTTCCACACCAACCCAAAGTGCCGTCAAAATCACCAATATATTACCCCCAAGGCCAAATTTCAAGGCAGAGATTTGAGTCAATTTTTCAAGACCAAGTGTATAATAAGGATAGGAAGCACAAATAAAGGCAAGTACCAAAATCATTGTTGCCATGTCATGCTCATTTCCAATTACCAGTTTGTAGCGAAGATATGCCAGCATCAAAAACAAAAACACCCAGACAATTGGGATCACAAATCCAGGCGGTTCAAACCAAAGCCTTTTGTTAGGTACGTTACCTTCGAATTTCAGTCCCAAAAAGTATGCGGGGATATTGGTCAGAAATAACATTCCCCAAAGCAGACCGATGTTAAAAAGAAGGCTTGAATTCATAGATTTCAAACATACACATGAATGAAAACTTAATCAACCTTCCGTAATTAATTTGAAAAATAACCTTTTCCCTCTTCTTCAAACGTCAAGTAACCTTTTGTGGTAATTGATTTGACCGAGATGATAATTCAAATGTCCGTAAAGATGAGTCAGGAAATAGCCATAGGTAATGGGTTTGCCGAAAACCGGTAGCGGGTAAATTTTTGGCCAAAGACTATCATCCATTCCTTCCAGACTTTTGCTGACAATATCTTTTGCAAACATAATCTCTCTCAAAAGTTCTTCTTGAGAAACTCTCTTTTCTGAAAATTCTCTTTCTCGGTTTCTTTCGTAATCAAATCCACCTATTTCCTTTCCTACAAAATGCTGAACATTTCCCAAAAGGTGGAGACAAAGATTCCCAGCTGAATTGGAGATTGCTCCTTCAGTTTTCCAAAGAATTTCCTGGCTTGAATAGGATCTGATTTCAGTATGGAGCCTGTCGAAATCACGCTCAAAGAGTTCCTTGAATTCATTAATGATCATTACTAAAAAATTTAGCGTGAATACTTTATAAAGGCTTTTGACAGCTTTTCATCGTATTTGTTTTGGGCAAAAGCCGGACCATTGTAGCATTTGGCAAATTTTGCCCAGTCTTTGTTTTTCAAGTGCACGAGACATCCAAAGGTAGAGATGTACCTCCCAAAAGCTTCCAAGTGGTTTCTTTCGTGCTTTTTCATTTCCTCAACAAATTGACCAACAGAAGAATACCCAAGTTTTGTTGCATGAAAACCCATTATCTGGTAACTCCCCCAGGAAGCCGATGCCAAGGCAGCTTCTCTCGCTCTTGGGTCGGAACTGATTGACGCAGCTTTCTCCAATCGATCATATTCCTTAGCACCGCTCAGGTAATGAACCCGCGTCCAATTTTTATACAATACATCACCGTTGGTAGGGTTAGAAAGAGTTTTAGGATCTATACCTCTGGCAACCAATTCTTTCCAAAAAATATGACCTTCAAATAGAATTTTGGGTCTTCCGTCAATCAAAAAACCCTTACCGCTGCTTTCCACCTCATTTACAGCTTTTATCGAAGCAAGTTCTACACCATATTGATGTGCAAAATCCTGAAGATCAAGCTCGCTCAAAAACTTGCCTTCCATAGTATCCACAGGATTCGCCTGACCCATCAGGAGCGTCCAGGTTTTAATACCTACTTCCCCGTCTACTATCAGATTATTTTTCTGTTGAAAGTTCCTGACAGCAGCATCAGTCAACTCTCCGAAATACCCCGTTGCAGCAAGATTGTACTCCAACTTTGATAACAATTCCTGTAAAAATGAGACCATTGGGCCTCTCGATTTTAGTTTTAAATAGTGCATATCAAAAGGTTTAAAAGTAAAAAGTCTTTCAATGTACTTGAAGGACTTTTAAATTACAACCTATGAAGCTCGCTTTTTAAGGTTCTATTACATTTTTTCTTTGCCCGTACTTGCTTGGATTCTGTGGCTTTTCTTCAGCCGGTTTTTGAAAAGCTTGGGAAGGTTTTTCTTCAGTCGTTTTATGTTGACTTTCTACCGCTTTTGGGGCAGGCTTAGCTTCCTGTCTGGGCGGATGGCCCCCGCTTTTAGACTGGTTTTTGTTTTTATTTGAAATAGAACTTTTTGGTTTGAATTTCGAGTCTCCCGATGATTTAGCAGCTTCGCCTTTATACTCCGGCCCTGCGTCCAATCCCTCAGGAAGTGGATTTTGAGTAATTTTCATTCCGATCAATTGCTCAATTCTGGCAAACTTCGGCTGATCTTTTGGGTTGACAAATGTAATTGCCTCTCCTTTTTTATCGGCTCGGGCTGTCCGTCCTACTCTGTGTACGTAATCTTCTGGATCTCCCGGAGTATCGTAATTGAGAACCAATTCAATGCCTACAACATCGATTCCTCTGGAGATAATATCGGTACCGATCAGCACTTTCACTGCTTTGTTTTTAAAGGCTGACATGATTTTCTCCCGCTCCACTTGTTCCAGGTCAGAATGGAAAGCCTCAATATCAAATTGCTTACGCAGTACTTTATGAAGAGCTTTTACTTTGTCTTTTGTTGAGGCAAAAATGATTACTGCATCCCGGCCTTTTTGAGAAAGAATATGGCGGACCAATTCTTCTTTTTGTCCGTCGTAAACGGAATACATCGACTGGCTCACACCCTCTGCTGTCTTGCCAAGAGCAATGGAAATCTCCTCTGGTTTATTGAGAATTTTCATGCTGAACTGCCGGATTTTAGGAGGCATGGTGGCAGAGAAAAGAACTGTCTGCCGATTGACAGGCAGATAATTTACAATTTTCAGGATATCATCCGAAAATCCCATATCCATCATTCGATCCGCTTCGTCAAGAATCAAATGTTCCAATGAACTCAGGTCAATTTTTCCTCCGGCAAGTAAAGCAATCAATCTGCCCGGTGTGGCGACAACGATTTCAGCGCCCGTTTCCAGCGCCTTTTTTTGTTGCTCCCAGACGATCCCGTCTCCGCCCCCATATATCGGGATGGAACTGATCCCTAAAAAGTAGGCGAAACCCTGGATCTGCTGATCAATTTGAATTGCAAGTTCCCTGGTGGGAGCAAGAATCAGCGTATTCAGCTTTCCTGAAGGCTTTTTGGTGATTTTATTAAGAATCGGAAGAATAAATGCAGCAGTTTTCCCTGTCCCTGTCTGTGCGCAGGCAATCAGGTCTTTATTATCTAAAATAACCGGGATAGCCCTTTCCTGGATCGGAGTAGGCTGGTTAAAACCCATTGCATCCAATCCTTCCTGAAGTGAAGGTTCGAAATTAAATGATGAGAAATCCAACGTGTAGGTGATTAGCTAAAGGTAAAAAACAGTCTTAAATACAAACTGTATAAACAAATATAGTCCCGAAAAGCTCAGAAAGCCAAACACTTCCATTTTTGATTAAAACCTTTCATGTCTTACTAGGACCAATCCTTGATCTGCTATGGTTTCAAAGCTTCATTTGGCTTATATTTCAACATGTTCAAAATAAGCGTTGAGATAAGATGGGAGCAGAAATCAGTAAGGCAAAAATTAATTTACTCTTGATTTTATGGTTTGTTTTTTCGCTGGAATCTATCGGGCAGACTTTCCAGTTGAAGGGAAGAGTTTTGGACTCTGATACTCAACAGTCTCTCAGCGGTATTTCAATCACACTCAGAGAAACCTCCTACGGAGAATTCTCTGATCAAGCAGGGAATTTCATTTTGGATAAAGTAGTAGCGGATAAATATACAATATCCTTTACGGCTGAAGGATATAATCGCTACGAACAGATTGTCAAACTTGAAAAGGATCTTGACCTCGGTCCTATTTACCTGGTAAAATTTGGAGCGGAGGGTTCAGGAGCAGCATTGCAAAAAACCATCCGGTCAAATAACATCATCAACTTATTGAATGCACGTCCCAATTTCATTGGGGGAAACATGATTTATGGTATTCCTCCCGAGGCAAAAAAACTGGAAGGAAATACGTATCTCGATCTGAAATGGAACTTAGCTACTATTCTACTTTACAGGGATCAACAGCTTTTGGAAGGTTATCGGGCGAGGTATAATATTCTCTCGAATATGTTTGAACTGATGGAACCAACCAATAATCAAATTTCTTCGATGCCCGGACTGAGAATCCAAAATATTGTCTGGATGGATTCATCTTTCAACGTTCCCCGATTTTTCGTCAACGGGATGGATTTCAAAGATGAGGGCGCTCCCATTTCAGGATTCTTCGAAGTGTTGGTCGACGGTCAAATGCCACTTATGAGACGCACGATGGCTATTTTCAAAGAATCCAACTACAATACGGCTTTGATGATAGGAAATCGAAATGATCAATTCATCAAGAGGAATATCTATTACTACCTCGAAGGAGTGGAAATAAAAGAAATGCCGGCCAATCGAAAAAAGCTCTTTGCTATCTTCGGAGATAAAGCCGGTTTCATGGAAGAGTTTGCAGATTCCAACACCTTGAATATCCGGGAGCCAAGTTCGATTTTCCAACTGTTTACCCATTACAATTCCCAATTTGACGGGTTCAGGCCAATCATGAGCCAGCTGCGAGATGAAAAATAAAATCAAACAATCACCAATTTATATGAGAAAATTATACCTGGCGCTTTTGGTAGCTTTGCCTTTTACCGGCTTTGCGCAGCAAACCCAAAAGCCTGTACTCCATGGGAAAAACTGGATGGCCATCACGGGAAAGCCACTTGCTGCAACCGCCGGAGCTCAGATTTTCAGCCAAGGCGGAAACGCTGTTGACGCAGCTTGTGCAATGCTTGCTGCTACAGCAACAATGTGGGATATGCTATCCTGGGGCGGAGAAACTCAGGCTTTGATCTACAATCCGGTAACCAAAAAAGTCATCGCGATCAATGCAATGGGGTACGCTCCTACCGGTGCTACTGTTGAATTCTTCAAATCTCAGGGAATGGCCAACCCTCCTGAGTTTGGACCTTTGGCTGCCACTACTCCCGGAACCCCGGGTGGACTGATGACCATGCTGGCAGAATACGGAACAATGAGCCTGGAACAAGTTTTGGCGCCGGCCATGCAACTAGCAAAAGGCTATCCTATCGAGGCACATACTGCCAATATGATCGAATCAAACAAAGCTAAAATCAAAGATTGGCCTTATTCAAAAGAGGTTTTTCTACCTCATTTGGGAGAAAAAAGAGAAGCTCCTGAAGCGGGAGAAATCTTTGTTCAGGAATACCTATATCAGATGTTGGCTAAACTGGTAGAAACCGAGAAATTAGCCTTAAAGGCTAAGAAAAGCAGAAAAGATGCTATCTACGCAGCCAATGAGCGTTTTTACAAAGGAGACATTGCCAAGGAAATCGTCAGAGGAACAAGAGAACAAGGCGGACTTTTCACAGAAGCTGATTTAGCTAACTGGAAAGTGAAAATCGAAGAACCTCTTTATGTCAACTATAAAGGAATCGATGTCTATAAGATGCAGGAATGGACACA
>JBILPR010000208.1:0-7754 GCA_044373795.1 Algoriphagus sp.
GAATTGGATTTTACCTCATGATTTCCACTTCGTTATTTTCCAGTTCCAAATCATTGCATACTTTAAAAAGATTACGCAAATCCATAAAATAATACCCCGATCGCAAACCGACTTTTTACCACGCCTGTATTATTTATACTGTTGCAAGTGAGATAAACCTATTTTTAATCAACTTAGATCAGAATTTAAGTTCGAGTATAGATCCATAAACTTTAACCAGGAGAACATTTGAAAAGACGAGATTTTATCCACCTTTCCGGATTGGGCCTTGGCGCCCTGATCACACCGGGAGTATTGGCGATGGGAAACACGGTCACTGCTGAGCAGTTGACGCTTCCCGGATTAGAGAATGCCGCCAAAAAAGCCCTCGCCGATGTAGCATTGAATGCTGCAAAAGCCAAAGGAGCAAGCTATACTGACGTGAGAATCGGTCGGTACCTGCAACAGTTTTTATTCACAAGAGAGAAAAACGTCGAGAATATCACCAATGCAGAATCCTTTGGAGTCGGTATCCGCGTGATTGCAGATGGCACCTGGGGATTTGCAGCCACATCTGATGTGACTCCTGACGGAATCAAAGCTTGCGCTGAAACAGCTGTTGCGATTGCAAAAGCAAATGCAAGATTGCAGAGCGAACCAGTTATTCTGGCCCCGGTTCCCGGATATGGCGAAGTTACCTGGAATACGCCAATTCAAAAAAATGCTTTGGCAGTTCCTGTAAAAGAAAAGATCGATTTGCTTCTGAGCGTCAACAATGCGGCTTTGGACAATGGAGCAGCTTTCGTGAACTCTAACCTTTTCATGATCAATGAGCAAAAGTATTTTGCTTCAACTGATGGATCATACATCGATCAGGACATTCACAGAATTTGGCCGACTTTCAACGTAACTGCGGTGAATAAAGCGGAGGGAAATTTCAGATCCCGTCAGGCTTTGAGTGCACCGATGGGAATGGGTTATGAATACATGGATGGATTGGCTAAAGATAAACTGGCAAATCCGGCAGGTTTCAACAGCTACAAAAATTCCTATGACATGGTTGAGGATGCTGTGGCCGCTGCGAAACATTCAAAAGAAAAGCTTACCGCAAAATCAGTTTTGCCGGGGAAATATGACCTTGTTTTGGATCCTGATCACTTGGGTCTGACCATTCACGAGTCTGTTGGTCATCCGCTTGAATTGGATCGTGTTCTTGGATACGAGGCGAATTATGCAGGAACTAGCTTTGCAACGCTGGACAAATGGAAAGCAGGCGACTTCAAGTACGGTTCTGATAAAGTGAATATCGTCGCTGATAAAACCCAGCCTTTGTCGCTTGGAAATACGGGTTACGATGATGAAGGTGTGAAATGTAAGGAGTGGGATCTGATCAAAAATGGTGTTTTGGTGAATTATCAGGCAATCCGTGATCAGGCCAAAATCATAAACGAATCCGAATCTCACGGTTGCTGCTTCGCAGACAACTGGAGCTCAGTTCAGTTTCAAAGAATGCCAAATGTCTCCCTGAAGCCGGGCACCGAGAAGCTCAGTGCAGCTGATATGGTGAAAGGTGTCGAAAAAGGAGTTTACATCATCGGTCGTGGTTCTTATTCCATCGATCAGCAGCGGTACAACTTCCAGTTTGGCGGTCAGCTTTTCTACGAAATCAAAAACGGAGAAATCGTTGGCATGCTCGAAGATGTGGCTTATCAGTCCAATACCCAGGAATTCTGGAATTCCTGTTCGCAAATCTGTGACAAGGATGATTACCGTTTCTTCGGTTCTTTCTTCGATGGAAAAGGTCAGCCTTCGCAGTCTTCAGCCGTTTCCCACGGCAGTTCAACTACCCGTTTCGACGGAGTCAATGTCATCAACACGGGTAGAAAAATTTAACCATTAACTCCAGAAACATGGCCATTTTAACAAAAGAAGAAGCGAAACAAATTATAGATAAGGTCCTGTCGTATGCCAAAGCAGACGAGACGGCAGTTTCTATATCCGGTGGAAGAACCGGAAATATACGATACGCAAGAAATACAGTAAATACGAGCGGGGAGACGAACGAAATCACACTGAACATCACTTCGGTGTATGGTAAGAAATCAGGATCTGCAAGTGTCAACGAATTGGATGACGAGTCTTTGAAAAGAGCTGTTGTTCGAGCAGAAGAAATCGCACAATTGGCTCCGGAAAATCCGGAGTATATGCCGATGCTTGGTCCTCAGCAATATGTAGACGCCAAGACTTTCGTAGAATCTACCGACAAAATCAATCCTGAATACAGGGCGCAGGTTGCGTATGACAGCATCACACCAAGTGGTGAAAAGAATCTGACAGCTGCCGGATATCTGGAAGATTTCTCTGGCTTTTCAGCAATGGGAAATAGCAAAGGAATGTTTGGCTATAACAAAAGCACTTCGGTTGACTTTTCCGTGACGGTAAGAACTGCGGACGGAACAGGTTCCGGATATTCCAGCAGAGACTTCAACGATGCGAGTTTGCTCAATTCCAAGGAAGTGACAACGCTTGCGATGCAAAAAGCTCAGGCTTCTATGAATGCGCAAGCGGTTGAGCCCGGTAAATACACCGTTATCCTTGAGCCAACTGCAGCTTTTGACTTAATGCGTTTGTTGACATCCGGCATGGATGCCAGAAGTGCAGATGAAGGCAGAAGCTTTTTGAGCAAAAAAGGCGGTGGAACCCGATTAGGCGAAAAGCTTTTCGACGAAAGAGTGAATATCTATTCCGATCCAACACATCCTGAAATCCCTTCTGCACCCTGGACAAACGAAGGTTTCCCAAGAGAAAAGACAGCCTGGGTTGAGAATGGTGTCGTGAAAAACATGTTCTATTCCCGCTATTGGGCAGCAAAACAAGGGGTAACTCCTGTTGGAAGACCTGGGGGAGTGATCATCGAAGGTGGCGATCAATCCATTGCGGACATGATCAAAAGTACCGAGAGAGGTGTTTTGGTTACTCGTTTCTGGTACATCAGAGCAGTGGATCCTCAGACTTTGCTTTACACGGGTTTGACAAGAGACGGTACTTTCTACATCGAAGACGGTCAGATCAAATTCCCGGTTAAAAACTTCCGATTCAACGAAAGTCCGATCATCATGCTGAATAATATTGAGGCATTGGGCAAACTTCAGCGAGTAGGAGGAAATATGATTCCGGCAATGAAAATCCGTGACTTCACGTTCACCAGTTTATCTGACGCCGTTTAATTTGAGTAAAATAGGCTTTCTGACGTCATTGCGAGGGAGGAACGACCGAAGCAATCTGTTTAATAATTAGCAGATTGCTTCACTTCGTTCGCAATGACGAAAGACGTCTTTATAGACAGCCTTAATATTCCCCAACATGCAGAAGTTCTTCTTCACCCGCCTCAAGTACAATTCCGGCAATTGGGATACAGATCAGCGCATGCCTTCCAACCTGCTTAATTCTCTGGTGGAATACACAACGATTCCGATTGACGAAAAGGAAAAAATCGTGGAATTGAGCAGTATAGAAATTTTCAAAAGCCCTTTTTGCTATCTCAGCGGGCATAAATTGGTTGAGTTCTCCACGCAGGAGAGGACCAATTTTAAAACTTATGTGCAAAATGGAGGATTTGTCTTTGTGGATGATTGCAATCATGACATCGACGGCTTGTTTGCCAAATCATTTGAAGCCGAAATGGCTAAAACCTTCGGGGCGGAAGCCCTGCAAAAAATCCCAAATAACCACCGGATTTATAAATCCTTCTTTGAGTTTGAAGATGGTCCGCCGGCTACCTCTTTTGAGTTGAATGGCTGGGGCGATGACCTGGTTCACGATTACCTGAAAGCCATCATCGTCAACGGTCGAATCGGAGTATTATACAGCAACAAAGACTATGGTTGCGAGTGGGATTATGATTTCCGAAACAAGAGATTTCTCAAAGAAGACAACACCAAATTCGGCGTCAACATCGTCGTTTACGCTTTAACTTAATTATTTTGGAAAATACAGAATCATCAGTTTATCAGGCTCTTGTAGATAATATTTCGGTACTGAAAAAAGAGATTTCCAAAGTCATCATCGGTCAGGAAGAAGTGATCGATGAGGTCATTATTACACTTCTGGCAGGCGGTCATTGCTTGCTGGAAGGAGTGCCGGGTTTGGCGAAAACTTTGATGGTAAAATCCCTTTCCGAGGTGATGGATCTGCAGTTTAAGCGGATTCAGTTTACGCCGGATCTGATGCCGGGAGATATCCTGGGAACAGAGATTTTGGAAGAAGATCATGAGACGGGGAAGAAATTTTTCCAATTCAATCGAGGTCCGATCTTCGCAAATATGGTTTTGGCGGATGAGATCAACCGAACTCCTCCCAAAACTCAGGCTGCTTTGCTTGAAGCCATGCAAGAGAAATCCGTTACCTATGGCGGTCATCAACACGCGCTTCCGGATCCTTTTTTGATAATTGCTACGCAAAACCCAATCGAACAAGCCGGAACGTACCCGCTTCCCGAGGCGCAGCTCGATCGTTTTCTGCTTTATATCAAACTTGGCTATCCTTCGGAAAGAGAGGAATTGGAGGTTTTGGAGAAAACCACCGGAACCTACAAAGCCGATCCGCAGATTGTATTTTCCGCCAAGGACATTAAACAACTTCAGGCGCTCACACGCCAAGTCCATATTGACTCGGCTTTGTTGCAATACATCAATCGAATCGTGCGGTCAAGTCGTCCCGATACTTCTACCGTTCAGGCGGTGAAAGATTATGTCGAATGGGGAGCGGGAACACGTGCAGGACAGGCTTTGATTCTATGTGCCAAAGCTCGTGCATTGGTCAAAGGCCGGTATTCTGTGATTCCTGAAGACATAAAAACACTGGCATTTCCGGTTCTCCGTCACCGACTTTCACTTCATTTCAGAGCTGAAGCCGAGAATGTAATGCCTGATACGATTATCTCTAAAATTCTTGACTCCATCCCGGTCAATGCAAGCTAAGACGCTGGAAATCATCAAACTCAATAATCTGAGACTAGCTGCCAAAATCATCAGCGAAGAGCTGAAGCATGGCATTCACCTTGGGAAAAGAGTGGGGACGGGTAGCGAATTCGAGCAATATCGCTACTACGAACCCGGTGATGATCCCAAGCGGATCGACTGGAAATACTTTTCCAAGTCGGGAAAACACATGATTAAGGAATCTCAGTCGGAAAGTCATCTTAACGTAAGTCTGATGCTGGATCTTTCCGGTTCGATGAACTATGAAGAGGATGGCGTGCGAAGATTGGATTATGCTAAAAATCTTCTCGCTTCCTTGGCTTATCTGGCTCATCAGCAGGGAGATTCCCTTTCATTTTTTACTTTTCAAAATGGTCAGCTGGAGCAAAAAGTCGCGCCTTCTCCAAAGGCCTTTCAGAAAATCTTATATCATCTTGAAACTGAAAAGGCTTCCGGTTCATGGCCGCTGACGAAACAATCGTTTCCTGCACTCAAAACCCGACAAAAGGAACTCATCATCTTGGTTTCTGATTTTCTTCAGCAGGAAAGTGAGTGGCTCGATATTGTGGAACAGATGCGTCATCCGAAGAAAGAAATTGTGCTTTTCCAGATTTTGGGAAAGCAGGAAGTGGACTTTGAATTGAAAGGAAGCTTCCAATTCAAAGATTTGGAAAGTGATCGTGTCATTACCTTGGATGGGTCGGCTGTCCAGAAAACCTATAACGCAGCGATTCAGAGCTATTTATCAGGATTGGAAGAGGCTTTGAAATTGCCACAGGTTCATCTCTTTCGGGTGAATCTCCAGGAGTCAATCTCCGAATTGATCAATCGATTTTTGTCTCAACGCACCCTGTATTGATGGAATTTTTGCAGCCCATATTGCTTTGGGGTTTGCTGGGCCTCAGCGTTCCGATTCTGATCCATTTATGGAATGGGAAAAATGGAAAGTTGGTATCCTGGGCTGCGATGCAATGGCTGCAGGAGCAGGACAATCAGTCTTCCAAATCCATCCGAATTGATCAAATCTTAATCCTGATTTTGCGGATGCTGCTGATTCTATTGCTGGTATTCCTGTTGGTTCAGATGCTTGTGAAAGAGCTTGGAAATGCTGAAACCGGTGAAATGATTCACCTCGTTCAACCTGATAAAAAGGTCATCGAAGACTTCAGATTTGAACTGGAACAAGCCATTGAAAGAGGAGAAAAGGTACTGATAGCAAATGAAGATTTAACCGAGATTGGAAGTTTAGAAGATTTAAATCAAACTGTTCTTAATCAAACTGATAAGATTCAGGAATCTTTGGATGAATTGCCGGAAAACACGGAGAAATTGAACCTGTATTGGTCAAATTCTGATCGATTGATTTCATCAGAATTTCTATACTCGCCGGTCAAGCCAGTTCTTTTTCTTTCAGAAAATAAAGAGGAAAAAGAGGTTGGAGAATTTATCCGATCAGGCTCTGGCAATGTTGGTTTTGTGAATCAAAAAGGTCAGTTGACTTTCTCTGATCAGGTGCCAAACCCTGCGGCAAAAGCTGTTTGGGAAGGAGGGGAGATTACCTGGTTTTCGGCCGAACTCATGGATTCTGAGCAAGCCTATTTAGAGGCATCGCTTTCCGCGATATCGGAAGTCTATCCGATAAACTTCGGAAGATCGGAAGACATGGACAACGTGATTCTGATTTTCAGAAACCAATATCCTGATTCAGTCGATTCTAAAAAGCTCTATTTTTTGACAGATCATCGAGGGTTATCAAAACATGAAAATGTGGTTGCGCTTTCCGGTTCCATCAATTCAACTCAATCTGAACTGGTTCAAACCGGGAAATTACCCGAACTGATAATAGAGAATCTGATGCTTCATTTGGGTCTGAAAAGAAAGGAAATGCCAATCAGCCAAACTCAGTTTCAATCCCGATTCCTGATATCCAATCCTGAAAAATCAAGAGACAAAGGAAATATGCAAGCAATTCTGTTCACTCTTTTGGTGTTGACATTTGCAGCGGAAAGAGTTTTATCCCAACAGCGAGGAATTTGAAAAAGCTGGAAAAACATATCGCCTTCGTTCAACAGCAATTCAGGATAAATGGCTTGCTCAAATCTGCCTTGATCGCAGCTATTCCGGCAGTGATTCTGTTCGGTTTGGAAGTCCCTGTTTGGGCAGTTTTACTTGTCTTTTTCTTGGGTTTGGGCATTTCAGCTTACTTCCTTGGGGTTTTCAAAGAAAACAGAAAACAAGCCATTCAACATTTACATGAGAAATTTCCGGGGTTGGAGTTTAGCCTTGAACTGGCAGAAAAGAAAGACAGAAACCTGATCGAAACGCTCCAATGGGAGCGAGTAAATTCTCAGTTCAAAGGCGATCAAACCTTGATCTTTCATAAAAAGCTCCTTCCTTTCTTCCTCGCATTTTTGGTTTCCTTCAGTGTTTTTGGATTGAAAATGCTGGATTGGAGACAAAATAATCAGCAAGCCAAAAGTTCTGATTTGGTCAGTAATTCAGCCGATAAACCGGATGAAAAGCCAGTGACACTTCAGCAAACTAGAGTCACCATCACAGCTCCAACCTATACCGGAATTAAGTCCCAATCTCAATCCGGCTTTGAAATCAAAGCGATAATGGGTTCAAAAATCATGTGGGAAGTGGAGTTTTTAAATGCTGAAAACGTTCAGGTTTCACTTGTCAATTCCGATGGAGAAAGTCTTGATTTTGCGGGAAATGCTGGTAAATTTTCTCTGAAGGATAAATTAAGTGGTTCAGGGATTTATGCGATTCAGGCAAATCAAGATGGCAAAC
>JBILPR010000209.1:0-7745 GCA_044373795.1 Algoriphagus sp.
CCAATTTTGATAACTTCAGCCTGAGTTTTTGAAAAGGCCAAAAATGGAATAGAAACGAGGCTAGCACCAAGTCCGGTCAAGGTGGATTTCTTTATAAATTCTCTTCTTGATGGTTTCATAAGTAGTTAAATTTAATAGGGTTTATAGATGCAAATCGGTTTCTAAAATTTAATTAATCTTCCTTCCGTGGAAATTGCCCTGAAGCCCTGAAGAGGCAATCTATACAGATCGTGCCTTCAGCACTCTTGGTATATTCTGTTCTATTTTTATCCCGGAATTTCATTCCTTTCCCAGAATTTCATTCTGGGCTATTACAGAACGTGCCTTCAGCACTCTCTGGAAATCCCAATGTCAATATTTCTCCCAGATTTGAATATCAACCTATTAGGAAACGGGCTTTCTTCAATTTGAATTTGTCTTATTAATAATTGCCTTGAAGGGGCAACCTGTATAAGCCCCAAATGAAATTTGGGGTTTTTACATCAGACATTTTCAGACGAGCACCAAAGGTGCGATCTGTAATTAATTATCCGTGAATAGAATCTTGACTTCAACATTATGATTTTATCACCAATCGCTATGGACTATCGTATATGAACTATGGACTATGATAAATCTAAACCTTAAAGAAAATCTTCTTCCGATACAGGAAATATAGAAATAGCCAAACCAGCAACAGAGCTCCCAAACTCTCCAATACCGGGTGCCATTTTTCATCCAAAGGCATATAAAGGCCTTCAAACAAAAGTCTGGAAGTATACCGGAAATTGACAAAGCGGTAGACCATGTAGATGGTCAAACTGTTCATTCCCACAACGACAAATAAGAATGACCATTTCTTCCATTGGTGCAGGTCAATGATCGCATAGAATCCAGCCATGAAAAGGAAAGCCATTCCTCCTGTCAACAGGATAAATGAACTGCTCCACATCCGCTTTGCGATAGGAAAATGCAAACTCCAAACCAAGGCAATGGCAATGCAGATTGCACCTGTAACCAGCAATTGGTAGATTTTCTTTCTATCCTCTATTGCATGATTATTCAATATTTCTCCTGCAAAAGCTCCCAAGATTGTGAGGCAAATTGCAGGAAGGGTTGTGATCAGCCCGAGTTCGTCAAAGGTCCCCTGAAGCAATCGACCCGGAAGGAAAGTTCGGTCAATGTATCCGATCAGATTTCCCTGAAAAGTCAGATTTCCCGCACCGAAACCCGGAACAGGAATCAGCAACATAGCTCCATAATAAAGCAAAAGAATGGCTCCAACTATCCACAATCGCTTGGCAGAATTGACATTCAGACAAAGAACCACCGTGACAAATCCCGCAATTCCGATTCTTCCCAGAACACTTCCCAATCGAATCTGCTCCCAATCGAAGAAAGGAAACGGAGCGTTTTTATCCAACATGCCAAGCCCGATCAGAACGAGCATCCTCAAAAAAGCTTTCTTGTAAATTTCCCTTTTTGAAATCTCTTTCTCCAACGCTTTGCTCAAGGAAAAAGGGATCGAAACGCCTGAAATGAACAGAAAAAGTGGAAAAATGAAATCATAGAAAGTAAACCCAATCCACTCCGGATGCTCAAATTGACGAGCCAGAGAATCCACCCAAAACAAACTCGTCTTTCCTTCTAATTGCCTAAAAAATGCATCTGCTCCGCAAATCATCAACATATCAAAACCCCGCAGGGCATCGATTGATACCAGCCTCTTCGAGATCAATGGAGTCGAGATAGCCATGGCGAGTTCTTACAATTTTGGCTCCCAGCCCTTTTCATATTCCCGGCTCCAAAGCTTCATGGCTTCCTTATCATTTTGAATCCTTCCGGTGGATTGGTCCAGATCAAGCGCTCTGCCTGTGCGGTAAGAAATATTTCCCAAATGGCAAAGCATCACACTTTTCACAATTTCCTGATAGGGAGAAATCTGCTTTTCTCCTTTCGTAATCGCATTTGTGAAATTCGTGAAGTGAGCGATATCCATGTCAAATCCGGCGCCTCGCTGATCCACAACTGTATTGCTGGTTGGTTCGGCGCTTTTTAGGAGTTTGTTTGCGTTGTCGTAGATTTTGTAGGAATTGTCAAGCAATTCAAGTGTGCCATTTTCCCCATGGAAAGAAACCCCTGAACCCATTTCGTTGATTCCTCTGCGGTTGCAGCTTCTGCCTTCCCAGAGAATGCTTTTGCCTTCTTCGAAATCAAAAGAAGCAATCTGTGTATCGGGTGTTTGCCAATCGTCTTTGAAATGATAGCGCCCGCCGCTTGAATAGGCTTTTTTCGCATAATCCACATTCAATCCCCAGCGCGCCAAATCAAGGAAATGGACGCCATTATTGACGATTTCACCGGTTCCCCAGTTCCAGAACCAGTGCCAATTGTAATGGATCAGATTGTCTTTGAAGGCTGCTCTCGGAGCAGGTCCCTGCCAAAGTTCAAAGTCCAGCCACTCAGGAATGGCAGCTTCTTTCCCGAAACCAATCGATTGGCGGGTGTTGGTGTACCAGGCACGGGCGTAATAAGCTTTGCCGATCACACCGCCGTGGAGTTCGGCAATTGCTTCTTGCACTCTCGGCCAACTTCTTCGCTGATTGCCCATTTGGACTATTTTCCCATAGGATGAAGTTGCCTTCGAAAGCAATTCCCCTTCTGCAGGATTATGACTTCCTGGCTTCTCGACATAGACATGTTTTCCTGCTTTCAAAGCCATCAATGCCATCGGAGTATGCCAATGGTCAGGCAAAGCGATGGAAATTGCATCTACATTTTTATCATCCAAAGCCCTGCGGAAATCAGCTATTCCTTGTGGTTTGTTGGTGACTCCGGATTTTTCGGCCTGAGCCTGGCCATTTGTCAAAGCCCGGGAATCCACATCGCAGATATAGGAAATCTCTGCATTCGGTACTTTTGCAAAAGCCTCAATATGCTGAGAACCACGCCCATTCACACCCATGATCGCAACACGAACTTTGTCCTGAACGGGATATTGCGATAAAATATTGAAAGGATGAGCAGAACTCATCACTCCTAAACCAAGAGTACCTGTTGTAACGGTTTTGATGAAATTTCTTCGATTGACGTCCTTTTTCATATGATTATATTTTTTTTCAATGGTCATATGGAATCTCGCATGCAGAATAATCCTCCCTGTGTGTGTCGCCCCTGCGACATGCTCGATTTCATAAGTGTGTGGTTTTTTGGTTGACGGTTCTAGTTTAATCAGGCGGAATAGACTTCCCGCCCATGTTTGATTGTTTTGAGGACTTGGAGTTCCCCATTTTCAGCTTTTCTGCAAAGGATCAAATCGGCAATTGTTCCTTCTTCAAATAAGATATGACCCGGATTCAAGAGCCTTTCTGGGCGAACTGAAGCCATTTCCCAGGCTTCGGTCAGCGAGGCAAGTTTATTTTTGATTAGGAAAGAAACTCCCCTGCGGATGTTGGAAGCCGATCCGGCGAGGATAGACGGGTTCGATCTGAGGTGTAATTTTCCTTCGGATGTTAAAGTGACCTCGCCTCCAATGTGCAGATCATAATCTCCTGCCTGCATTCCAGCTAAAGAAACTGAGTCGCTGACCAGAAATAGCTTATCCTTTTTCACTTTCTGAAATACCTCAATCACTTCAGCAGGAAGATGAAATCCGTCCGCAATAATCGAAGCTCCCAGATAATCCTGAGACAACTGAGACCAGAGATAATTTGGATGACGGGCAAGGACGGGATGCATGCCGTTTCCAAGATGGGTGGACAAACTTGCACCGGCACTTACCGCATCCAAAATTTGCTGATGAGTGGCATTTGTATGGCCAATGGAAACCAAAATATCGTAGTCAATGCATCGCTCGATGAAGGCGTTGGCATTTTCCCATTCTGGTGAAAGGGTGATCATTTTAATCAAACCCTTGGATTCATTTTGCCATTTCTGAACCAGACTCCAATCTGGTGCACGGACAAATTCTTTGGGATGTGCTCCCCTCGGACCATCGATTGGAGAAATAAACGGACCCTCAATATGCAATCCTTCGATGCTCATTCTGGAAAACTGATCACTTTTCCGAAGGGAAACAATCTGAAGAATGAGCTTACTGATCTGCCCCGGATCGTTGGTAATGAGGGTAGGAAAGTGAGTTGTAACACCTTCCTGATATAAAAGCTTTGAAATGGTTGCCAGTTTCATCGGATCAGAATGAATCTCATTGTAATCGATTCCACCGTAACCGTTGACTTGAATGTCCGTAAAGCCAGGGCCTAGAATCAGATTTTCGTCCAATGGGGATTGGCTTTCTGAGATGCTGTCAATGATTCCTTCGGAAAAAGAAATCTCGATCGGTGATCCATCGCGGTATGAGTTACCTTGGATTTTCATACTGAAAAAGCCCATTTTCTGACCTTATGCCCATAAGCAGCATAATAAACCAGGTAGAGATAACAAGGAAATAGAATCCAATATGCCAATCGGACATTGTACAAGTCAGCCAGATATCCATAGATCAAAGGCATGATAGCGTTTCCGCAAAGACCCATGATCATGATCGAGGCTCCAAGCTTGGTGAATCTTCCCAACCCATCCAGTGCCAAAGGCCAGATTCCTGCCCAAACCAATGAATTTGCAAGTCCCAATAAGACCACAAACCAAATAGAAATGTCTGCCGTGTGGCCCAGAAACTGAACTGATCCACTGGCGAAAATAATCAGGAGGGTAAAAATCGTCCCCAGCATCGTGCAGATTCTAAGGATATTGACTTGTGAGATGAATTTGGGAATGAGAGAGATCCCGATGATGTAGCCTAAAATCGTGAATGCAAGTGTGTAGGATGGGAAAACCTTAGCTTCGATCAGTCCGATATTCATCGAATTGGCGTAACCGATAATCGTGTCAATCGCGATGATTTGGGTTCCCACGTGTAGGAAAATCGCAAATGCACCCAAGATCAAATGAGGAAATTGGAAAATACTGGTCTTTCCTGAATTGGCTTCGGCAAGCTCGATGCTCTCATGCTCGGTATCGATTTCCGGTAACGGAGAAAAGCGAACCATCAATCCCAACCCAAACAAAACGATTCCCACGACCGTGTAAGGCATTATTACCCGCCGAATCAATTCGTCGAGAGCGGCATTTTTTTCCGCCTCACCCATTGATGCTAATTGATTGAAAAGCTCGGTATCTCCGACTCTGAGAATCACAGCGGCAAAAATCAGCGGCGCCAAAATTCCTGCTCCTTTGTTAGCGATTCCCATGATGCTGATCCGCTGAGCGGCTCTTTCTTTCGGACCCAATACTGTGATGTAAGGATTCGCAGCAGTTTGCAAAATGGCTAATCCTGTTCCGAGCGTAAACAATCCCAAAAGGAATATTTCATACGTTCTGCTCATCGCTGCCGGCACAAAAATGAAAGCTCCCAGCGCCATGACCCAGAAACCAACCATCATCCCTTTTTTGAAGCCGATCGATTTCAACAAATAAGAAGAAGGAACAGACATCACGAGATAGGAAATGTAGAAGGCAAAAGCGACCAAATACGATTCGAAATTGGTGAGTTCGCAGGCAATCTTGAAATAAGGAATAAGAATGGCATTGATCCAGGATACAAACCCGAAAATAAAAAAGAGCATCCCAATGATCCCAATGGAGATCCAAGTATCACGTTTGCTGAGAGAACTTGCCTGTACGGCAATCTGAGTTTTACTCATTTTAGGAATCGAATATTATTGAACTGAAGTTAGGACTCCGTTGAAATATCCAACGCATTCTGCGACACCCATCGCAGGATCTTTGTCTTGCTCGTATTCCAGGCTGCAAATTCCGGTGTATCCGGACTTTTTCAGCGCTTTAACAAATGAAACAAAGTCGATTTTTCCTCTCCCCATGATTTCAGTTTTTCCGGATTGAATCGGTTCGTTCACATCCTTGATATGCAGGTCGTGGATTCTCTCTTTGTATTTCAAAAGCATCACCGCAGGATCATTTCCACAACGGAATGAGTGACCTATATCCAGACAAATACCAATTATTGGATCCAGGTTTTTTATTTTTTCGAAAACAGCATCGATGTCCGGAAAAAGTTTGTCTTCGGGACCATGATTATGAATTGCAACACGGATATTGAATGCTTTGGCTTGCTTTTCCAGATAGGGAAGAACCTCATAGACAGGGGCGGCAATAATCATTTTCACTCCGGCTGCCTGAGCATAATTCATGGCGGTATCTACTTCCTGCTCCGTTTTGAGGTAAATAACTCCTAGTCCATAGACGTTAATTCCTGCTGATTTGAATTTCCCAATCACTTCATCGGCCTGAACTTTGGAGCTATCGTAAGGGAGCTGAAAGTTTTTGAGGGAGATATTTTTCACCCCAACTTGATTCATCACTTCGCAGATCTTTTCAATGTTGTTTTTATAATAGAGGAAGGTGTAGCCGGCAATTCCAAGATTGAAGCCTTCGACAATCTTGGTTTCAGTTAAGGAATTTGCTTCATGGGCCGGCAAAGCGGAAGCTAAGGCACCTATTCCTGCAATCTTTACAAAGCTTCTTCTTGTGAACATGGGGTGGTCTTTGGTTACTGATGGGTTTTTGAACTATTAATTCGAAGAAAGCAACGAGGCCGAATCGGTGTCCAGAAAGCAGGTGCAATTGGAATGAAGTTGAAGTGCTGTTGCAGGGAATAAGTTACTTACAGGATTCTCAATTGTGTTTTTTACAGCCTGTGCTTTTCTCAAATCCGGAACCGAGCAGATGATGGCCTCTGACTTTAAAATCTGCTTTACTGACATACTGATTGCTTTGGTGGGTACAGCTTCCAAACTTGGAAACCAGCCTTCACCGAGTTGCTGCTTTCGACAGGCTTCGTCCAGTTCGACCACGATGTAGGGTTTCTCTGTTTCAAAATCTGCAGGCGGATCATTAAAAGCCAGATGGCCATTTTCGCCAATTCCAACAAAGGCTACATCAATTGGATGCGCCAAAATCAAGGCTGACAATCGCTCACATTCTGCAACAGGATCCATTTCCGCATTTATCAGGTTTACGCCTTTCAACTTCGGTACTTTTGAAATAAACCGCTCTTTCAGGTACTTTCTGAAACTTGCCGGATGAGTAATTGGCAACCCGATGTATTCGTCCAAGTGAAATAAAGTGACTTTGCTCCATTCAATTCCAGGCTCTGCAATTAACTGATTCAACGTTTCAAACTGACTGGTGCCTGTAGCAAGAATAATATTGGCAAAGCCATTTTGATCAATCGCTTTTCGTACTAATTCAGCGCCTGATCTTCCGGCAGTTTGGCCCAGTTCGACCGGATTATTCGTGATCTTGATCTCCATAATTATCGATCCTTCTGCATAGAATCTGATTTCTTTAAGTGGTGTTGTGAAGACTTTTCATAAACTTTCTATCGGGGATTAGAAAGGTTTTGAAAAGAGTTTTAGCTTTTGAGTTTCGCCAGCTTCAAATTAATAAAAAAAGCTTAGTAGCGAAATTGCTTTCCAAAACAAAAACAGAAAGTGCAGTTTAATGGTAAATAATTTGGATAAAGTCTGGTTATCCAGGAAAAATATTTTCAAAAAAAACTATTCGAATTCCTCCATTTTCATTTCATAATCCCACTTCAGATCTTCATGAAGCCCGGAAATGAGTTTTTTGGCTTTGCCTAGCTGGACCTGATACAGATTATCAACTATTGAGTTTCGGGATTTGAGGTAGCCATATTCTTTGAGTTTTTCGCAGAAAAATAAAATAAGGTCAATCTGATCCGTTTT
>JBILPR010000210.1:0-7698 GCA_044373795.1 Algoriphagus sp.
CAACCAGAGCAAGGCTCTTTCGCTCTTGGATAAATTGAATCAAAACTTCATTTGCCAGCGCTGATTCCGGCGCAATAATAATCGGAGTAAGAATTTCATCGATGGTTTTGGGCTTTTTGAAAAGCTCCAAATGATGACAATACCCAATTACCTCGTCTATGGAGTCCCGGTATACGATGACTTTGGAATGCCCGCTTTCTTCAAAAACTGTTTTGAGTTCCTTAATCGTATCATTCACATCTACCGCGACCAAATCAGTTCTTGGCACCATACATTCCCTGATTCGTACGGTTTTGAACTCTACGGCGTTTTCAAAAATCTTGGTATCAATATCAACTTTCCCTTCTTCACCCCCTTGGTTCATGTGATTTTGAATAAAGCTGTTGAGGTCAGTCACAGTGAAAACAGGCTTGTCTTCACTGTAGGGAAGCCTTAATACTTTGGTGATAAAAAATCTAGAAAGGCCTACCACGGCCCAAACTATCGGATACATCAAAAAGTAAATAGCAAGAAATGGGACTGCAAAGATGTTTAACATGCTGTTTGGATTCAGCATGAAAAAGCTTTTTGGTAAAAATTCACCCGTAATCAAAACGATAATAGTTGAGATTACTGTTTGTGTCATAAGGATGACAGCTTCGTTATTGATACTTGCAGGAAGTAACATTCTTAAAGGAACTTCCAAGAGAAAAGCCATAAAAATACCATATAAAACCAGGGAAATAGTATTTCCGAGGAGGGTGGTTCCGATGAATTGACCCGGACTTTGGACAAATCCGCTAATTATCTTCCCCCTCATATCACCTTGCTTATTTTGAAGCTCGATCTGCAACTTGTTGGAAGAGATGAAGGCTATTTCTATTCCAGAAAAAAATGCGGAAAATAACAGGGAAATCAGAACTATGATCAAATAGGAAACTTCCATTTTTAGCGCTTTTTACTAGGTTTAGTTTTTTTCTCAGGAGGAACTTGTTCTGCAGGATGAATTATTCTTCGGTATTGAAACCAAAATAACAGTGCAACAGCAAACATAAAAATCGGATAGGAAGCACCAATACCAGCAGTCAGGGATTGGTGTACTCCTACAATAATCAATGCCAAAGAAAGCGACAACAAAAGTGCGTCAGGTAGTTTCATGTATTTTTAATCTGATTTCAAAGGCCATATGGAATTCGCAATCTAACTATGTCCATCGATATTTCCCCCTGAGTGATGGCCATTATATTCCTTCTCCCGGCAATACGGTGCGGCTATCCCTTACTTTTTTAAGCTTGTATTTACTGAAACTCTGATCAGCTTCCATTCCAGTACCATTGAATAGTGTTTGTCTTTCCTGGATAGTCACAAAAGTCTCTGTATAGATTTTCTTTTCGGTAGGATTCCAATACAACTCCTCGGATTGCAATCGCTGATCTTTTAACAAGTTGTTAACCTGAACGTTTCCGATTCCCTTGTAGATGTTTTCTGTTTTGAGAAAATATCCTTTGTCTGCCGTCATGGTTGTACTCAGTGTCCCATCCACTTCAAAAATTTGGATGTCTATTCCTTCCGGAAACTCAATATTGCCATTGGAGAATTCCAACTGCTTCGGAGCCCTGATTTCTGATCTTACCACGGCCGAATCGCTATGGACCAAATGAATATCAAGGGCGCTATTAAGAGGGCCATCGTATACTTTAAGTGCAGATGTGTCCACGTCTTCCCGACAGGAGAAGAGGACTAGATTTAAAATAAAAAAAAGGATTCCCGATACTTTATTCACGCTTCAAAGATACTTGATTTTTAATCCAACGGCTGTAAATGAATAAAGGCAGTCCGAGGACTGCCTTTATTCTACTCAATACCATTACTAGTCCCTGGAAGCGAGGGAAACTGTCTCACCTATCCAGCAACCAGTGTTTATCGAAGATCCAACTGCAAGACCCTCTGTGAACAATTCTTCCTTGGATGGGAATCTTGCACGAGCGTTAGCCATTCCTTTGGAATCACCAGCTCTTTGGTAAGCATTGTAAGCTGCAATGTAGATGGCCTGATCTTTTGCACGGCTGACTCCAGCTCTACAATCATTTGCAGAATTCATATAAAGTGTTCCGATCAAGGTATAAGCGTCAGAAACTTTAGACTCATCAAGTGCTACTGCTTCTCTTGCAGAAGTTCTTGCCTGAGACTTTCTGC
Organism: Algoriphagus sp.; assembly: GCA_044373795.1. Lineage (GTDB taxonomy): Bacteria > Bacteroidota > Bacteroidia > Cytophagales > Cyclobacteriaceae > Algoriphagus. The sequence continues at coordinate 2,176 of JBILPR010000210.1, forward strand.
CTTGGCTACCGTGAATTTTCGCCAACTCCAAATGAACTTCAGCCTTCTGAGCATCATTCTCAGCAAGAGTCAGTGCTTTCTCTAATACTGGCTGGGCCTTGTCGTAATCACCTGTCTGAAGATATCTCATGGCTCTCACCTGAGAGGTTGAGAAAGTTGGGTTTTTGGTGTCAATAACTTCCAAAGCAGAAAGGAATGCATTTGATGAATAGCATTTGTACTGAACAGAATACTTGAAGATTTGGTTTGCCAAAACCTCATTAGTGGGATCTGCTGCCAATTTTGGTCCCATGGTATTTTCGATGAATTCACAATCGATCAATTCCATTGCAACCAGCAACTGCTCAACCTGACCTTTCGAACTAGTTACATCCTTGCCTTCAGCGGCAGCTTTGTCCAGCTGAGCGGTGATTTTATCATAAATAGCCAGTACTTGTTCAGGCTGATATGCCTTGTTCATCAGATAATTTCTTCTGACCAAGTCAAAATAAGCAGCTGTCAAGCCTGGAGAAATCGCTCCATTCAATTCCTGAGCTTTTTCAAAATCAGTGATTGGTACTTTTAGTTTTTCTTTATCAGTTTTGTAAAACTGGTATCCGTAATACGCCTTATTTTCAATCCATTTAGCTTCATTCTTGTAAAGCTCTCCTCTCTTCGAATAAAGTGAAATAACAGAATCCTGGTAAACTGCTTTTTGAGCAGCATCGGCAGTCGCATCGGCAGCTCCTTTATAAACAGTCACTCCATTGATGTAAAGTGACTCATTCAGTTCGGGTGCATTAACCAATAACCAGTTTAGCGGCTTGGTTGCTTCCACAAACTGATCAGACTTCATGTAGTCAGTGTAAGCCGCGTTGAGCTCTCTAGCTTTCGCTTCCTGAGCAGGATCTGCAGGCCAGTTCCATCCGTCCTGCGCCTGAGCCATGCCAGCCAGGAGCAAGGCTGAAAGAGTAAGAAGGGTCGATTTAATTTTCATGTCTATTTAATTGGTTTGGTTCGGTGACATTCAACCTTGATGAGTTTGTTAGGATTTGCTCACCTCGATCTCTTGTAATGGTTTAGCTTTATTCAAATACTCTTTTGTAGAACCAACTATTGTCATTAAGTGAAAGCCCGAAGGTGAAGTTCACATAACTTTCTTTAACCAGCCCATTTTCTGTTGTTCCTCTTTGTCCAACCTTCACCGCAAAATTTACGAGTGAGAGTTGGTTGACTGGAAAGGATGTTCCAAAGTTAATGCCAATATCATTTATATTGGTTTGATTCAGGTAGTAGGGAGTTTGCTGAAATTCCACTCCAAAACGATAGGTGGTGCGTTTTAGAGGGCTATCCATATCCAAATAATCCGGTACAATCTGAAAACCTAATCCAACTTTTATAACTTCTTTTAACTGAAGCGGATCATCCAGGAAGGATCTGTATTCGGTGAAATCCTGGTACTGACCCTCCAGTCCTACAACAAATTTATTTATTTTTTCATACGTCACTCCAAATCCGTAGCGATTTGGGATGTAAACACTTCCCTTTTCATTGTTGGCGATCAGGTCTCCATCTGAATCGGGGTTGCTAGCTTGGCCAATTGCAGCCAGCTTAGCAAAAGCTTTTCCACTAACATCCCCTAAATTCTGATAAATGGCTCCTAAGTGCAAGTTACTTTTGTTGCCAACCTTGAAAAAGTAATGCGCTCCGAACTTCAAACCAATATCGCTTACCGTTAATCTCTCGTAATATTCTGAGACCGTTCCCACAGAATTCCCGTTATCGTCAAACAGTGAAAGCCGATTGGTGCGGATAGTAGATCCAAACAAATAAGATCCCTGAACACCAAAACTCAGGTTTTTTGCAGCAAGTACCCCAAAATTTAAATAGGCTTCGGAAATACCTCCATCTCCTTTGATCGAATTAAAAGCTTGCAGTTCAGCATTATTTACCAAACTCGCGATGATCATCCGATAGTTTACACTTGTTATTTGATTGAGGCCCATTCCCGCTGTGACCTTTCCGGTCTTGACAGGTAAGGAAAATGCTATGTAAGAAAGACCCCCTCCATCCACATCGGAAGTTCTTTGTCCGTTATCAGCATTAATTTTTTTATAGTTAAGTGCTGCCTGAAAATTGAAAATCGTATTCCGCGTTGTAAGGGCAGGATTGACAACATTGGCATTCCATCCGGTACCAAAGCTAATCCCAAGACCGCCCATTCCCTGATTTTGGGTAAGTCCGGAATAATTGAATTCCCCGATTCCCAAAGCACTGTAGGTAGATGAACTTGACTGGGCAATTGCCTCAGAAAACAAGAAAAGGGTGCAAAATACACCCAGCAATTTCAATTTGATTTTACTCAACATTGTGGTTTAGAATGCAATTAAGTCCATGGAGGACTAAATTTGGGACTACAAATATGTGGTCTTTTGCCAATGAAACAAAAGATTGAGCGTCTCCGCCACAAACAAAGACCTTTATTTCTGGATATTCTTTCTGATAAGCCTGAATTTGACCTGCTAATTCATACTCAACGCCGTACCAAATTCCGATCTCCATGCACGTGATGGTGTTGTCTCCGATCTGATTTTTTGGCTTCTCTCTCAATTCTACCAAAGGAAGCCGTGCCGTGAGCATATTCATCGCTTTTGCTCGCATGGTAAGCCCCGGGCTAATTGCCCCTCCAAGGTAAGCATTGTCCTGATTTACAAATTCAAAGGTAATACAAGTTCCTAAGTCAATGACCAAAACGGGACCTTTGCCGGCTAATCGCCGTCCTCCAATCGCTGCCGCAATCCTGTCCAGACCCAACGTAGCCCGACTTGCATACTTATTCGTAATCGGAATTGCGGTCTGGGAGGTCAGGAAAATGAAACCGAAAGGCAAAAGCTTTTGCAATTCTTCTTGACTCCATCGCACCGAACTTACCAGACAATTACCGAAATTACGATGGGACCAGGTCGAGATTGCATCTGGTAAATCACTAAAAACGCCTTCCCATACCAATTCAGCCTTTTCAAAAAGGGCCGATTTGATTCGTGTATTTCCGATGTCAATGACCAGATTTGGCATTCATTCGTTTTTAGATGCGCAAATTAGACATTTAAAAAAAACGGGGCTTTTCATCCACTTCAATTTATCTTTGATTAACGGATCCTTAACATACTTTAACCCATGAGCAACCCAAGCTACAGAATGATCGGACTTATGTCCGGCACCTCAGGTGATGGCCTGGATTTGGCTTATTGCCACTACGAGAAGCAAGACCATTGGACATTTGAAATTTTACATTCCATGACAATTCCTTTTCCGGAGGGTTTGGGAGAAAAACTGTTGAAATCGCACCTCCTTTCATCATTGGATCTGGCAATTCTGGATGTGGATTTTGGTCATTGGATGGGAGAAAAAGTAAGGGCCTTTTGTGACGAAAATGAGATTTTTCCGTTCGCAGTTTGTTCCCATGGGCATACAGTTTTTCACCAGCCGGACAAAAAACTAAGCCTTCAAATCGGAAATGGCTGGGCGCTGCATCAAGCCTGTGGATTAAAAGTTATCAATGATTTCAGAATGCTGGATGTGCAATTGGGAGGTCAAGGCGCTCCATTGGTTCCGATCGGAGACCAATTGCTTTTTCCTCAAATCGATTTTTGCATCAATCTGGGAGGCATCGCCAATATCAGCATGGATGCCGATGAGAAAAGAATTGCGTTTGATTGTTGTCCTTTCAACTTGCTCCTGAATGAGCAGGCTAATGTCCTTGGTGCTCCATATGATAAAGGAGGAACCTGGGCAAAGGAGGGATCGGTAAGTTTTTCCCTATTTGGCCAACTGAATTCTCTTCCTTTTTATGCAAAAAATGCTCCCAAATCTCTTGGCCGGGAAGACACGGAAAAAGAATTTCAGCCCCTGATTCTGAATTCAGGACTTACAGAAAAAGACATCTTGTGCACGCTCATCGAACATTATGCATTTCAAATGTCTGAAGTAATCAAATCAAATCAGACTAAAGAAAATCCATCGATTCTCATATCGGGCGGAGGTGCTTACAATTCTTATTTTATTGAGCGTCTGGATCATCACCTTCAAGGGAAATGGAATCAATTCGCTGCTTCATCTGAATTGATTGAATTTAAAGAAGCCTTGGTTTTTGGTTTTTTGGGAGTACTGAGATTAAGAAATGAAAATAATGCACTAGCCTCAGTGACCGGAGCAAAAGAGGACTCTTGCGGCGGGACTGTTTATGGATAATTGCCTGACGAAGCTGGTTTAGGCGGGGATGTTTATTTTTCTATTTTTGCCCGAGAAATAAACCCAATTAAATACATGCAAGAGTTACTGAAAAAGTTTGAAAACAAACAGCCGGAAATCATTTTCGAGTGGAGTGACAGCGAATCTGAAGCCGAAGGTTGGGTTGTAATCAATTCCCTCAGAGGAGGAGCTGCCGGCGGTGGGACGAGGATGAGAAAAGGCCTGGACAAACGCGAAGTAGAATCCCTCGCCAAGACCATGGAAGTGAAATTCACTGTTTCGGGCCCTGCAATAGGAGGAGCCAAATCCGGAATCAACTTTGACCCAAATGATCCGCGAAAAGAAGCAGTCCTTCAGAGATGGTACAAAGCGGTCATGCCACTTCTGAAAAGTTACTATGGCACAGGCGGAGACCTCAATGTGGACGAAATCCACGAAGTAATTCCGATCACAGAATCGTACGGACTTTGGCACCCCCAAGAAGGAATCGTAAACGGTCATTTTCATGCTACTGAACCTCAAAAAATCCGAAAAATAGGCCAGTTGCGCCAAGGTGTATCCAAAGTGCTGGAGGATCCCAACTTTACTCCAAACGGTACCAAAAAATATACAGTGGCAGATATGATTACCGGTTATGGTGTAGCCGAAGCTGTGCTTCACTACTACAAAATCTGGGGAGGGGATATCAAAGGAAAGCGTGCAATCATCCAGGGTTGGGGAAATGTGGGCGCTGCTGCTGCCTGTTTCCTTGCGGTGGAGGGCGTAAAAATCGTCGGGATTATCGACAAAAATGGAGGAGTGATAAAGGAAGAAGGCTACAGCCTGGATGAGATCAGGGATTTATTCCTGAAAAGAAATGGGAATACATTGGTTGCTGACACCATGATCCCCTTTGCAGAGATCAATGAAAAAATCTGGGACACACCATCAGAGATATTTATCCCTGCAGCTGCATCCAGACTTGTCACCCAGCAACAGACGGAGCGAATGGTCAAGGCCGGACTCGAGGTGATCTCCTGTGGCGCCAATGTTCCTTTTGCCGATTCAGAAATTTTCGTTGGGCCGATCGGAGTTTGGGCGGATGAGCAAGTATCTGTGATCCCGGATTTCATCGCTAATTGTGGAATGGCCCGGGTGTTTGCCTATTTGATGAGCGACAAGGTGGAGATCACGGATCAGGCGATCTTTTCAGATGTCAGCAGCACGATCCAAAAAGCATTAAAAAAGACTTTTGCGGCAAATCCCGAAAAAACCAAACTCGCCCAAAATTCCTATGAAATAGCTTTATCACAG
>JBILPR010000211.1:0-7691 GCA_044373795.1 Algoriphagus sp.
TCATTTCATTATCTGTGCAAACCTGCTGGGATCCTGCTATGGATCAACCAATCCTTTCAGCGATAATCCTAAAACGGGTCAACCTTATTTCTATGATTTCCCGCAGGTGACGACCAGAGACCTTGCCGAAAGTCTTGAGCGACTCCGTCAACATTTGGAAATCGAAGAAATCCATACCCTGATCGGTGGCTCACTTGGAGGTCAAGTTGTCTTGGAATGGGCTTATATTTTGGAGAAAAAGCTGAAAAATGCAGTTGTTTTAGCTTCTACTTCCAAAACTTCCCCTTGGGTGATCGGCTTCAATGAAACTCAACGAATGGCGATCGAATCAGATTGTACTTGGGGAGATTTGGATCCAAAAGCAGGTTCAAAAGGTCTGGAAACGGCACGGGCAATCGCGATGCTCAGCTATCGCCATCCGGATGATTTGAAGAGAAAACAGTCTGATCCGGAGGAAAAACTAGATGGATTCAGATCTTCATCTTATCTGAGATATCAGGGTCAAAAACTAGCCAAGCGCTTCAATGCGCTCTCTTACTGGACGCTGACCAAAGCAATGGACAGCCATGATTTGGGAAGGAAAAGAGGAGGATCAGAGCAGGCTTTGGCTTCGATTTCCGCAAAAGTTCTTTCCGTCGGAGTGGATAAAGATTTACTTTTCTTACCGGGTGAATCACAATTTATCAGTCGAAAAGTTCAGCGAGGTACGTACAAGGAAATCACCTCTACAGCAGGCCACGACGCCTTTTTGATTGAATTTGAGCAGTTGGCTTTCTTCCTGCAGTCCTTTTATCTGGAGCAAAAATAAAGCGGGAAACTCCGCTTTATTTTTTCACTTTGGTCCACTCTACCGTTCGACCAACCCACGAAAACCCAAGGTATCCTTTCACTTCCAGGACTGATGGATTCTTGAGCCTGACCTCACAGGAGTATGTTTTCCCACTGTTCGGATCGTAAATTTTCCCATCTTTCCAGATGCCACCAGAGTACCTGAGGCCATCCAGGATTGTCAAACCCTCAATTGGCCTTGTCCTGAGCTTTTGATTTTCATTCTTGGAGTCCATTGGTGGAGTTGAATAATCTGCAGCATTTTCAAGTTTTACTATTTTGCCTTTATATCCTGAACCGATTTTCACGATTTCGATTTGAGCAGATTTTTCAGTGTTGTACCAAGTGCCCAAGATTTCATTTTCTGATTGACCAAAAGCATTTGAAACGCTAATCAGGAATAAAATCAAAAGTCCCGAAGGGAATTGACAATTTTTCATCTAAAAGAAGGTTTAGAAAGGATTAATCGCAATAAATTTGAAAATGTTTTCCTGCGGAAATTTCCACTCATGAATTTGAGCCATCACACGATTCAGTTTTCAGATTTAGAACTTCACCTTTTGAAAGAAAAGGCTGTTTGGAGTCCTGATTTCAAAAGTCTATTCGTTTCAGATTTACATTTCGGGAAAGCAGCTCATTTCAGAAAATCTGGAATTCCGATTCCGGAACCCATCCACGACGAGGATCTTTTGAAAATCGAACAGCTGATTTCCAACTACAAGCCAGCCCATTTCTATTTTCTTGGCGACTTGTTTCACAGTGACTGGAATGATCAATGGGAATCACTGAACAGTTTTTTAAAAAATTTTAAAGAGACCATTTTTCACCTCGTCAAGGGAAACCATGACATCCTGGATCTTGGCTCCTACTCTTCCTCAAATTTTGAGATTCACCCAAAGCCATTACAATTGGGCAAGTTTTTTCTTTCACATGAACCTCAAAATGAAATTCCAACAGGTCTGATCAATCTCTGCGGCCACATCCACCCGGGAGTTCGATTAGTTGGGAAAGGAAGGCAATCTCTCCGGCTTCCTTGCTTCTATCTTCATGATAACCAACTGATTCTTCCTGCTTTTGGAAATTTCACAGGCTTGGCCATGATTCAGGCATTTCCGGGAGATCAGATTTTTGGAGTGACTAAAGAAAAAGTGATTCCAATCCTTTCCTGAGATTAGATTGGCAAAATCCTTGGGGATGCGTAGTTTTGAAAAGAATTTTGTTCCTATGGCGAATTACCCCCGCGAGAAAAAAGTACTTGGTCATTTCAAATTTGGAAGTGTGCTGTTCAGCACCACACTCTCCCTTTTTATAGTTGGTCTGTTTGGAGTCATCTTGATCCAGGCAAAAAGCCTTACCAGCATGATCCGGGAGAATATAGAGGTTCAGATTTTTTTGGAAAAAAAGCTGAATCAAACCCAATTGCAAGCTATTCGGGATGACCTGGCGGGTCGCTCGTTTATTTTGAAAAAAGATGATTCTCTCAGCCTGAGATTTGTCTCTGACGAAGAAGCTGCCGCGACATTCATCGAGAGTACGGGAGAAGATTTCACCAAATTTCTTGAAGACAATCCACTCAGAGACAGTTACGTAATTACAATCGCGGAGGAGTTTCAGACGTCTGAGCAACTTGCTTCAATCGTAAAAGAATTGGAAGCAATTTCAGGTGTTTTTGAAGTTTCTTACATGACAGACCTGGTCGATTCGATCAATAAAAATCTACTAAAAGTAAGTTTGGTGCTGGGTGGCTTTATCCTCATTCTGATCATTACCGTGGTCATGTTGATCAATAACACTATCCGATTGGCTTTATTTTCCCAGCGCTTCCTGATTCGCTCGATGCAGCTTGTCGGCGCGACGAGAGGATTTATCCGAAAGCCTTTTCTCGCAAGAGCATTTCTATTTGGAATGCTGGCAGGAGCCATTGCTTCAGTTGTCCTTTTCGCTCTGGTTAGATATACGCAGGCGAATATCGAGGGATTTGCTTTGCTTCAAAACCAACAACTTTTGATCGCTCTTTTTGGCTTGCTGATTATCGCAGGCGGAGTTCTCTCAGTCTTGAGTACCTTGAGAGCTGTAAACAAATATTTAAACATGTCTCTGGACGAACTTTATTAATATGAGCAAATCATCTTTTCCTTTTACTAAAAAGAACTATCAGCTAATGTTTGTTGGTATCGGTCTGATCGTCCTGGGCTTTGTGATCATTGGTTTGGATGGAGAGCCACATGGAAATGGTTTTCTGGGATTGACCCTAGGTCCTATTGTGACCTTGGCAGGCTTTATTTTTGAATTTTACGCCATTTTTGCAAAAGGAGAAAAAAATTAACCCTGCTCCTCCCCTTTCAGCTTGCGATTGGGGAACTGGCCAGTGACCCAATTCAACTATGCAAAATGAACCCTACGGTGAGGTTTTCCTGGTCGATAAACCTTTGGAATGGACATCTTTTGATGCTGTAAAAAAAATCCGGAATGCTCTTCGAATCAAAAAAGTAGGTCACGCCGGTACTTTAGATCCATTGGCTACTGGACTTTTAATTATTTGCGCAGGAAAGCAAACCAAACAAATCGACTCGTACATGGGTCAGGAAAAGGAATATACCGGTACTTTTGTGATCGGTGCTACAACTGAATCATTTGATTTGGAAAAGCCGGTAATCCCTGTTGCAGATCCATCTGGCATCACCCTAGAGCTTGTAATAACTGCAGCAGCACAACTTACCGGAGATATTTTGCAAGTTCCTCCTATGCACTCTGCGATCAAAGTAGATGGCAAGAGAGTCTACGAATCTGCACGCAAAGGGATCGAAGTGAAAATGGAAGCAAGACCTGTTCAAGTCCGGGAATTTGAGATTACTAGTTTTGAAAACAATGTAGTTCAATTTCGCATTTCTTGCTCGAAGGGTACCTATATCAGAAGCTTGGCAAGAGATCTTGGAGAAATCTTGGGAGTTGGAGCATATATGAGTTCACTTTGCAGAATCCGAATCGGGAATTTTAAACTTTCGGAAGCAAAAGATTTGTTGTCTTTGGTAGAAGAAATTAAAGCTCGTCCGCAACATGAAAATCTATGAAGGCCTGAGTGATCTTCCAACTATCCCAAATCCTGTCGTTACAAGCGGCACATTTGACGGGGTACATCTGGGCCATCAAAAAATCCTGACCAGAATCAGGGAAAGTGCGCGGTCCATTCAGGGAGAGACTGTTTTAATTACTTTTTGGCCGCACCCCCGATTGGTCCTGTATCCCAAGGAGCATAACCTAAGATTGCTCAGCACTTTTGAAGAGAAAACAAAACTTCTTCGCCAATTTGGAATCGATCATCTGATCACGATTCCGTTTACACATGAATTTTCCCAAATGACCTCCAAAGAGTTTATAGAGAAGGTTTTGGTAGAAAAGATAAAAACCAAAAAACTGGTAATCGGGTATGATCACCGATTCGGTAAAAATCGTGAGGGAAGTTTCGAATATCTCCAAGCCCATAGCGCCGAGTATGGTTTTGAACTGGAAGAGATTTCCAGACAGGATGTGGATGCGATCGGAGTCTCAAGCACCAAAATCAGGAAGGCTTTGGAAGAAGGTGATGTTCCAACCGCCATCAGTTATCTCGGTCGACCTTATGAATTAAACGGTCTGGTGGTCAAAGGGCAGCAGATTGGCAGGTCTATTGGTTTTCCTACCGCTAATATTCACATACCCAATGATTATAAACTGATTCCAAAAGACGGCGTCTATGCTGTAGAAGCCTGTGTCGATGGAAATCTGTATAAAGCAATGCTTAACATCGGGAATCGGCCAACAGTCGATGGCAGTAAAAAAACTGTGGAAACGCATCTTTTTGATTTTCAGGGAGATCTTTACGATAAACAGATTACCGTTTACATCAGGGCCTACTTGCGCGAGGAACATAAATTTGAGAACCTGGAAGGTTTGAAACACCAATTGGTTTTGGATCAGGTCAAAGCCAAATCTTTGCTATAAACCCAAAAAAATATGATCAACAAAACAGTGAAAGACGCAAAAGAGGCAGTTGCGGATATTCCAAGCAATTGCACCATGATGATGGGAGGTTTCGGGTTGAGCGGAATTCCTGAAAATTGCATTTCTGCCCTGCTCGAAAGAGGTATCGATGGTTTGACCATCATCTCAAACAATGCCGGAGTCGATGATTTTGGAATCGGGCTTTTGCTCAAAAAGCGAATGGTCAAAAAGATGATTTCGAGCTACGTTGGAGAAAATGCGGAATTTGAGCGTCAACTTTTATCCGGAGAACTGGAAGTCGATCTAATCCCTCAGGGAACACTTTCAGAGCGAGTGCGTGCGGGTGGAGCTGGAATTCCTGCTTTTTTCACTCCTGCAGGTGTGGGAACAGAAGTAGCGCAAGGCAAAGAAACACGCGAGTTTGACGGTAAAACCTACCTGATGGAGCGTTGGCTGAAAGCAGATTTCTCAATCGTAAAAGCCTGGAAGGGCGATACTGCCGGTAATTTGATTTTCAAAGGAACCGCCCGAAATTTCAATCCTATCATGGCAACAGCAGGCAATATCTGCATTGCAGAAGTGGAAGAATTGGTGGAAGCTGGTGAACTCGACCCAAATCAGATTCATACACCGGGGATTTACGTGCAGCGTATTTTCCAGGGGAAAGATTACGAAAAGAGAATCGAGCAAAGAACTATTTCAAAATAGATGGAAGTCGGAAGACCGCAGACCGAAGGATTGCTTCCGTCTCCCGTCTTCTGTCTCAAAAAAGACCTAAAATGCTAACAAAAGATCAAATAGCTCAACGAATCGCCAAAGAGGTGAAAACCGGGCAATACATAAATCTTGGAATTGGAATACCAACTTTGGTTGCCAATTACATTCCCTCAAGTATGGACGTAGTTTTACAATCTGAAAACGGATTGCTTGGAATCGGCCCCTTCCCTACTGAAGATAAAGTAGATCCGGACTTCATCAATGCCGGCAAACAGACCATCACGATGGCGAAAGGTTCGGCGCTTTTCAACTCCGCTGATTCTTTCGCAATGATCCGCGGAGGACATGTTCATCTGACGATTCTTGGGGCGATGGAAGTTTCCGAAAACGGAGATATAGCCAACTGGAAAATTCCAGGCAAGATGGTAAAAGGTATGGGCGGAGCTATGGATTTGGTAGCTTCTGCCGAAAATATCATCGTGGCCATGCAACATTGCTCTAAAGAAGGGCAATCGAAATTACTACCCGAATGTAGCCTTCCGATCACCGGTATTAGATGCGTGAAAAAAATAGTTTCGGATTTGGCAGTAATGGAAATCTCACCTGAAGGGGGATTTATTTTGCTCGAGAGAGCACCCGGAGTAACGGTGGAAGAAATCAAGGCAAAAACTGCCGGCAAATTGATCATCAAAGGGGAAGTTCCCGAGATGGTTTTTGAATAAATAAAACAAGAATGAACTCCCCCAATTCGGTTTGGGTTTACTTCAAAAATTTGGCTCAATGAAAAAATCTGAAATTAACATTCAAGTAGAATTAGATATCAATAACCTTCCAAAGAATATCAAGTGGGATGCAACTGACAAAGACGGTGATGGAATGGAATCTACCAAAAGCCTCAGCCTGAATATTTGGGACAACCTAAATCACAGTACTCTAAGAATTGATTTGTGGACCGATGATATGTCGGTTGTGGAAATGAAAAGATTCTACATCGATATAATAGGAGGAATGGCCCAGACAGTTCTCACAAGTACAGGAGATGAATATATGTCCGAAGAAATGAAAGAACTTTGTGACAGATTAGTAAAACATGTCAATGAAGAAAACAACAAAAAATAAATATTAAGCTCTTCACCAACTTAAAAGCCTGCATAAAATCAGGCTTTTTTTGATTTTTGATTTAATACTTATTAATTCCCTGTTTTTAGGATTTTACAATAAAATGGAACTACTTTTTATTATTCGTTAATAATCTTACCTAATTTTTTTGGATTTCGAGAAAATACCAGTCAGTTTCCATATTTGACCAATTTAATCAAGAACAAATTGTTAAAATTTTTTAAAAAAGGATCATTGTTTATTGGCTTTTTGCTATAAATTTAGAGCTTATCGAGTTACACCCTATTCAAAAACAATCACCTTAAAACAAAATCCAAAACAGCCTATGAGCAATTTTACGCGCAAAATATTGGGCACAGTATTTACCTTCCTGATTCTGGTTTCCCTGGGTACAGGAAAAGTGTTTGCACAAACGACCATCTCCGGTACTGTGATTGACGCTGATTCCAAGGAAACCTTGGTAGGGGTAAATATTATTGTCAAAGGAAAAGTGATCGGAACCATCTCCGACCTTTCCGGAAAGTTTAACCTGAGTGTAAATCAGGAGCCTCCATTCACCTTGGTTTTTTCCATGGTGGGTTTTACTACCCAGGAAGTAGAGGTCACAAGAGGAATATCCAACCTAGAAATTGAGCTTGCTGAAAGCACAATTCTTGGACAGGAAGTTGTGATTTCAGCTTCCCGAGTTGAAGAAAGTCTGATGCAGTCTCCGGTATCCATTGAAAAAATGGATATTATCGCGATTCGTGATGCACCTCAGGCGAGTTTTTATGATGCGTTGAACAATATGAAAGGCGTGGAAATGAGTACGCAATCCCTCACTTTCAAATCATTCAACACCCGAGGTTTTAATGCCAACGGTAACGTACGAACTGTACAAATGATTGACGGAATGGATAACCAGGCTCCTGGTTTGAATTTCTCCGTAGGAAACATTGTGGGTATTTCAGAGCTCGACTTGGAGAGTGTTGAACTTCTTCCAGGAGCATCTTCCGCTCTTTACGGGCCAAATGCTATCAACGGTATTTTGTTGATGAATTCAAAGA
>JBILPR010000212.1:0-7644 GCA_044373795.1 Algoriphagus sp.
TACAGCTTCTTCATAGGAATAAGCAAAAGTCGGAACCCCATCTTCGCACTCAAATAATTGAAATGTATTATGATCAATTATGTCCGTTGGGGTGGCTGTCAAACCAAGGGTAATGGTATTGAAGTATTCAAGAATTTCCTGATAGGTGTTGTAAATACTTCTGTGGCTTTCGTCCACCACGATTAGGTCAAAGAAATGTGGGCTAAGCGTTTTGGATTCGTTACGAATCACATTCAACATCGTCGGATAAGTAGAAACATATATACGTCTGTCTTTTGAAATCTCTTTTTCATAGCCATTTGGCCAGCGAGGTTCATTTGGCAAATGTTCTTTGAAGGCATCCAAGGTTTGGTCACGCAGCCCAATTCTGTCAACCAAAAACAAGACACGTTCAGCCCATCCTGCTCTCATCAGCGCATCCACCAGTGCAATGCATGTCCTTGTTTTGCCTGTACCTGTCGCCATGACCAACAAGAATTTGCGTTTACGCTTTTCAATTGCCTCCATCACAGCACGAATAGAGGCAATCTGATAATTTCGTCCTGCAATTTTGGTGTTAATGAGTTCTCCAGCTAATTGCTTTCTCGATTTGCGTATGTAATCGTACCGTTCAAGATCGTCACGGGTTGGAAATCCATAGACTTTTTTAGGTGGATAGTTGTCTAAGTCCCAGAAGAAAATATCGTGTCCGTTGGTATAAAAGCAGAAGGGTAAGTTGCCTCCTTGTGTTTGTTTTATGTTGTAGCAGTATTGCTTGGCCTGTTCTCGTCCGAGTCCAGCATCGACAGCCGTCTTTTTAGCTTCAATTACTGCAAGTGGTTTCCCATCTTTTCCTAATAATACATAGTCACTAAATTGATGTCCCGAGTATCTTGTTGTTGGTTCTTCTACACCGGTTAAGTGGATATCAAATTCCTCAATAACCTGAGTTCTGTCAGTCACATTCCAGCCCGATTGTTTTAAGCGATGGTCAATGATTTCCTTACGGGTCAGTTTTTCGTTTTTCAATTGAGTCAAAAAATTGATTTCATAAATAATTCTTCAATTTTCTTTTTTTGGTGATTCCCTAAAAATCTCTTTCAATATAGCGGACAAAATCTTTTCACCCCAATCCATTCAAAAAATAGATGCCTGAAGTTTGATTTGAAAGTTTTTAAACGGGAAGTGCGAAAGTTTTACAAGGATGACGGATGCTTCGACGACTGCTCAGCAGAAGTGACCGATGTGATTCAAAAGCCAGCGAAGCAGTGAAATGTCAATTGTTTATTGAAATGATTGCTAAAACTGATAGTATTAGAAATCAGAAGATTAAATGGAAAATAGCTTGAAATTCAATCGAATGTATTTTAACTGGATAGTTTGATTGCTTTAAAAGGCTGCTTTCTTCCCCCAACTCAGATTTTTAATCCGGTTAAGTTTATATGCGTAGCTTTGCAGATTCTAAAATAGATCAATGAAGAGGATTAACGAATACAAGAAACTTTTCAATGTGGAAGGTCCGATCGACCTGAAGCAACTGAAAACTACCTACAGAAACCTAGTAAAAGAATGGCACCCTGATAAATTCCTCGAAGGGGACGAAAAAGCCAAAGAAGCTGAAGAGAAAAGCACCAAAATCATTGATGGCTATCATTTCCTGGTCAGCATCGCTCCGGAAACTACCGCTGCTAACCTGGCTGAATACACCGAAACGGCAACCAACTCTGGTATTGCCGACTTCCACTACAAAAACCTGCTTCTTGAAATCACCTTTTTAGACGGGAATACCTACGAGTATTTCGGAGTTTCCAAGAATGTCTACACGAAGTTTTGCAGTGCAGACAATGCATATCGATTCGCCAGAAGAAATATCCTGAGTTCGCATCTGTATCGGAAGAGTAAGAAGGCGATCGTAGAGGCTGTGTAGAGTGTTGGATGTCGGATGTCCGCAAAGACGGAAGACGGAAGTAAGTTGACATTCTTTTCCCCCTTTAGGGGGTTAGGGGGTGGAGACAGAAGAGAACAAAGAACCAAGAACTAAGACAGAATCAAGTTTACATGATTTTCCCCCTTCAGGGGGCTAGGGGTGAAAAAACAGGCTTTCTGGAATCAGTGAGCCTGTTTTGGTTTTACAGTCAGAAGGAATGAGAAGTTTGAAATTGGGTTTCCATGCCGGGTTCATTTCTTTCCAGTCAGATAGTTTTCTATCCAAGATCTGTAGTTAAAAATCGTCTTTTCGCAGAATAAAGTATTGCCTTAAATAAAATCAGCCAGCATTCTCAATTGTCATTTTTTTAATGATTACATTTTCCATTGTTATCCGGAAAAATGAAAAACAAGCTGAAAATATTTGAGGTGATTGCCCTGATTATTTGGTCAGTATTTTTTACCTGGAACAGTGCTGAATTAAACAATGCCTCCAATCATGCGGTGCTTACCATCGAGGAGGAAATTCAGGAGAATCCTCAAGTTGCCGATTGGACCAGCCATCAGGCAAGCGATGGTTTGATCGAAAGACGAGTTGTATCTGGTGAACTAACCGATCAAGAAAAACTCCCGGTTGGAGGACTCGGTTTTTCATTATCTGCCTCTTACCAAAATGCTGTCAGGTTTTCATTGCTTGAAATCAATTCGGCTTCTGACTTTTTCCGAGAGCGAGATTTACCTGTTTTCTACCACAATCTAAGAATATAGGATTTGCATTTCCAGGATGCCTACGGGCTTTTTTGAAACAATCTTAAATCCTAACTATTCTAACAATGAATTTCATATCCCAAACAGATATGGCAATTTTTGGTGCATCCAATTTTGCCAAAAAAGAAGTGCTTTTCGATAATGCTCAAAAAGATGAAAGAAAAATCAAGCTTTTCCGAGCAATGATACTTCACTTCATCGATCATGAGACAGTACAGATTTGTGTCTCCACCGCAAATGATGAATCTTTCACCATAGAATGCGAAGTGATCGCGGTCACTGATGAACATATTATCCTCAAATCCGGACTAGTCATTCCTATTGCGGCTATCTCCTTAATCGAGTTGATGTAGGAAAGGTCAGATGACCGTAGCTTCGACAAGCTCAGCACAAGTGTGCGATGACCTATGAATTTAGAGCCAAGAAGCAAAAGTCAAGACAGAAATAAGTTTACATATAGAATTAATCAAAAACAGGCTTTCTGTCAGAAAGCCTGTTTTGATTTTGGGCAAAGGATTATTTCCGTATCAGTTGTGATCTCTTCTTGTGATTTTCCCAGGCTGGATGGGATTGATAATTCCAATCCTTTTATCCAACTCAATCCCGCTATTCGGGAGCAGCTGGTTAGAGAAAATGAAGGGTGAATTAAAGGAATAACAAATTCAACTTGATGGAAGAGTGTAGTTCCAGATTACTCTTGGTCCAACTCTTACCTTACATCCAGTCGAAGAGAACTTCAGATTTTTTAATAGATTTTAAAGGATAATCCTATTGTCACATTTTGAAACAATAATAATTTTACATTCCTTGTTTGCTCAATCACCTCCAATATGAAGTTTTCAGCAACAATTCTTTTTCTTTTCTTCCTTACGGCTTTAGCGGGTTATTCTAAAACGGACACCATTCAAATCACGAGCACTAAAACATCCATCGTCTACAAAGCGGTGGTGGTCACACCTGCAGCTTATAATCAGGGAAATGACCGATACCCGACCCTTTATTTGCTTCATGGAGGAGTTGGACAATTTTCAGACTGGACCAAATCAATTTCTGATAAGAACCTGATCCAGAAATTATCCGACCAATACGGGTTTATCATCGTGATGCCCGAAGGCGAGAAATTCAGTTATTACCTCGATAGTCCGGTAGATCCCAACAGTCAGTTCGAAAGCTACATAGCAAAAGATGTGATTGGCCATATAGATTCCAATTTCCGGACCATCGCCAAAAAAGAGGGCAGGGCCATTACAGGTTTATCCATGGGCGGATACGGATCCTTGTTCATCGCGGCCAACCATCCTGACTTGTTCCTGGCAGCCGGAAGTATGAGTGGCGCGCTCAATCCAGATTTGAAAGGATGGAAACTTCCTCAGGATGCAATAGTAAACTTAGGAAACGCATTTGCTGAAATCCTGGGAAGCAAGGAGGACCACCCGGAGCGTTATGATTCTGTCAGCATCATCAACAAAATTGCTGACTTCAAAAGCCAAAAAATTCATCTGATCATCGACTGTGGCGTGAATGATTTTTTGATCGAACCAAACAGGGAACTTCACCGAAGATTGGTGTTTGAAGGCGTTTCCCATGACTATACCGAGCGAGACGGCGGGCACTCCTGGAATTACTGGGAAAACGCACTTCGGTATCATATGCTATTCTTCGCAAATAGCCTTCAGAAATAACCCGGGCCAATATTCAGGTTCAGCGATGAGCGAACATCGCATCGATCCTCAACCGATCGAGGAGTAAAAGTAAAACCCCGAACTGGAATGCCTGTTCAGGGTTTTGCTTTTTGGGGAAAGGGAATTCCATTGAGTAGTCGAGGGTAGTTACTCCTTAGTAGCTGTCAGAACTACGCTCAGGTCAATATGTATTCTCTACTCAGTGGGGGATATGATTTGGGTTGCAAACCCAACGATAGGAGTCCGGGATTGCAAATCCCGAAAAGCGGGTGAATATTGAAGTTTGGAAATCTGAAATCCATGTCAATCGACATCGGACATCTGAAATCAACCTCTTCCTTTTCTTCCCAACCAATACAAACCTGAGCCAATAGCGATAAACAAAGCTGTCATCCAGATCGAGCGTTCGCTGACTTGCAACATTAGCCAAAGACAAGCTAAAATCCCCAGAATCGGAACGGCATACCCACCTTTCAAAATGAATTTCCCTTCACCGATAAATCGGGCTCGGAGTTTTGGGATGGCGGCGCAACTCATGATGTAGAGAAATAATCGGGACAATACTGTCATTGCTGCCAACACAGTAAATGACCCAAATGCTGATAGCAAAAAGGCAGAGACCCCAAAGAAAACTACCGAATTGGAAGGAGTGAGGAATTTGGGATGGACTTCACCAAACCACTTGGGAAGGGATTTTTCTAAAGAAAGGGCGTAAGTCAAACGCGTGGAAGAAAACATGGATCCCAGTAGATTTGCAATTACCGAGGCAGCCACACCAATCATCAGAATCACTGCTCCAGCATTTCCGAAAAGTGACGCAGAAGCATCTAAAAGCGGAGTTTTTGAATCTGCTAAATTAGGGACGGCCGCTTGGGTGACCAATTGAATCAACATATACAAAACTGCTACAACGCCTAATCCGAGAAGCAACCCTACCGGCATATCCCGCTCTGGCCGTTTTGCTTCACCGGCTGGCACCACCGCTCCCTCGAACCCCACAAATGCATAAATTAGAAGCAAAGCCGCACTTCCCAAATCCGAAAAAGGAGGAACAGGCGTGTCAAATCGGGGAATCACCTCAGCTCCCAAAAGAATAAAACCTCCGATCGGAAGTAATATCAAAACTGCAAATTTGATAAGGGTGAAAACCGTCATCGTCCGAATAGATTCTACAGATCCAAGAACGTTAATCAAACTCAGCACTATACAAATTAATGCAAGGGAGATTAACCGACCAGTGCTTTGGCCTGCAATCGGCAGGAAATAAGCAATGCTGTCAGTAAGTAAAACCGTATTTGCGGAAAAGGAAATCAATCGAGCCAAGTAGTACAACCAACCTCCCTGGAAGCCTATAAATGGACCAAAAGCCAGCGTTCCGTATCTGACGGGTCCGCCAGTTCCCCGGAAGTAACTTCCCAACTCTGCAAAACACAAAATCACCGGCAAAATCAGGATGGCGCAAAATGCATAAATCAAAATGCTGTATTCACCCGCTAAAGCCGCAGCTCCACTCGGAAGTCCAAAGATTCCCGCTCCGATCAAGCCATTCACTACCAGCATCCAGATTCCCCAAAGTCCCAGGTTTCTGGGTAGTTTTTCTTTTAATTCCTGGGTTTTGGGGGATTCTGACATTCTTTGGAGTTTGCTGAAAACGGAAGATAATTGAAAATTGCTGGTAGGGAAAAACAAAAATCTCAACTGGATCGAACTAATAAAATGGGCGAATCAGAAAAAAGGTTTGCGGTAAATATTGCCAGGGATTTTAGGGAGAATTTTTATTCTCTTCCGGCAAAGGGAAAGTGTCAAAACATCCTAAAAATTTGGGCTCATCCTTCAATTTATTTTTTCAAATTCTGCCCAAAAAGGGAAAATAGTTCTGTTTCCAACTTGATAGAATGGGCGAAAATCAGTTTCCATTTCCCCGAAATAGACGTTTTTTAGTTCGATCAGATCGGTGTTGTCGACCGAATTGCGCACTTGTTTCAACAATGTGTTTGTTTCCATGTACATTTTTCCATTTCCGGCTACAGGCTTGATAAATTTGAATTTGATATTGTAATTGCCCGCTTCGATTTTGACTCTCCAAAAGCCATATACCTCTTCCTGATTCCAGATTCCCCGCTCTCCTGCAGCGTCATTTCGATTGAGAATTACCGGATTTTCTGCCGGATGACCTAAAATGATTCTGGGTTGATTTACCAGGTTGGGTGAATGGATCAAGCTTTGATAAATGCTGTCCAGCTCGGTTTTTAGTGCGGTAGCTTTACTCTTCTCAACCTGAATCAGGTTCGTTTCCTCAAAAGGATCTTTGTAGACATTGAACAGTTCAAACTTATCAACTGGAGCTCCATAGTCCGTATTTCCTATCAGCTTATAATCACCACGCTGAAGGGCAATATTGACATAAAGCTCCGGATAGCCTCTGGACCAATAGGAAAAAAGCGAACGTTCGGGGAGAGTGGTAGATGGATTCTTCAGAAGAGGAAGTAAACTTCTACCGTCAATTGTTCGGTCCTTAGGTAAGTCTAGGTTACAGATTTCTGCTAGGGTGGGCACGAGGTCCAGGTGAGCTGACGGTTCTTCTATTTCCCTGTTTCCTGCAAAAAAAGCTGGATAGCTTAGGTAAAAGGGAACCCGAATTCCTCCCTGGAAAACACTCCCTTTGCGATCTCGTAATCCCCCAACATACCTCCTCTGCTGGGGACCGTTGTCAGTCATAAAGATGATGAGGGTATTTTCAGTTATACCCAACTGATCCAATTTTTTAAAAAGTTTACCCAGATTGTCGTCTATGTTTTCAACCATTGCATAGACCTTTCTAGCGTCTTCTTTGTCTTGCTCGGTCATAGAAGGGAAAGGCTTTCCATCCTCTCCAAACCCTTCAGAAGGATCAATATCCTTATAGCGAGCATAATACTCATCGGGTACCTGTAGCGGAGTATGCGGAGCATTGAAGGACAAATAGCAGAAAAAGGGGGTCTGACTGTTTTTTTCTATAAAATCAATCGCTTGCTCTGTGAAAATATCTGAACAATAGCCTTCAAAGGCTTCAGGTCGGTTATTGTGCCAAAGCACTGGATCAAAGTAACTGCTGTCGCCCTTAAAGAAAGTGGTAATGTCACCCACTTGACCCATGCCTCCGGCTAAGTGAATCAGGGATTCGTCAAATCCTTGCTCGCTTGGTCGGAAAGGATAATTGTCTCCCAAATGCCATTTTCCAAAAATCCCGGTTTTATAATTTGCCTTTTTGAGCATTTCGGCAAGGGTGATTTCTTCTGTGGCCATCATA